>JAFAQJ010000324.1 GCA_019246455.1 Pseudolabrys sp. | reverse complement strand
CGGTTATTCGATCGTTGGCGGCAAATACGGAGCGCCCCGCGTCATCCCTCTTGGCCGCTGGCGTTGGCCTGCGCTCGGCATTTGCCTGGTCGTCCTGCTCAACCCGGTGTTTCTACCCTATGGCGCGCTGCTCAATGCGGCGTTTTCGCCAATCGCCACGACGCCGCTGACGTTTTCGAACTTCACGCTGCAGAATATTCATTTCGTGATGTATGAGCTGTCGGCGGTACAACTTACGTTGAAAAACACCATCATTCTCGGCGGCCTGACGGCGACCATTGGCACCGTGATCGCGGTGGTGGTCGCCTACGTCACCGCGCGCAAAGCCGTCACCGGGTGGCGCGCGCTCGGCTTCCTCGCCACGGCGCCGATCGCCATTCCGGGCATCGTGCTCGGCGTCGGCCTGTTTCTCAGCTACACGCGGCCGCCCTTTATTCTCTACGGCACCTTATGGATTCTGCTGATCGCGTTCGTGACGATCGCACTGCCCTCGGCGTATCAGCAATTACAGGCCGCATTCCGCACCATCCATCCCGAGCTCGAAGACGCTAGCCGAATTTTGGGCGCGACACGGCTGCGCTCATTGTGGGAAATTACCGCGCCGCTCCTGCGTACCGGCGTCATTGCGACCTGGTGCTTCATCTTCGTCGGTGTGATGCGCGAATTGTCGGCCGCGATCATCCTGTTCACGTCGGAAACCAAGGTGCTTTCGGTGCTGATCTACGATCTCAACGAGAGTGGCGACCTGGGCGCGATCGCCGTCATTGGGCTCGCGATGCTGATCATCACTTTCGCTGTCGTCATTGCCATCAACCGCATTCCTGGTTTCGGCAACACGCGGTTCCGGACTTAATCATTATGGACGCCAAGCTTCCCGACGTTTCGGTCGCGCAGCAGCTTGCGCGCAAGATCGCGCCGCTCAAGCCGGGTGCGTTGCCGCCGGCTTTGCGCCGCAAATGCGAGGATTTGCTGGTCGATGTCGTCGGGTTGGCGGTTGCTGCGCGCAACGAGGATTACGTCAAAAGCACCCTCAATGCCTGTGATGATGACGGGTCGTGCACGGCCATCGGCCATTCGCGGACGTTGGGTGCAGCCGCCGCGGCGTTGATCAACGGCACGGCGGTCCATGGCGAGGACTTCGATGACACGTTCGAGGGCGGGCCGATCCACGCCGGCGCCGTGATCGTGCCGGCAGTGCTGGCCGCCTGCGAGCGCCACGGCTGCGACGGCCAGGCGGCATTGCTCGGTATCGCGGTTGGCTGCGAAGTGACGTGCCGGTTGAGTACGGTAATCCCGAAGGCCGTGCACAAAGCCGGTTTTCATCCGACCGCCGTGTTCGGCGCCGTGGGGGCTGCGGCCGGGGTCGGCGCGGCGCTCGGCCTTAATGAAAAGCAATTGGTTGATGCACTCGGTATCGCCGCGAGCATGGCGTCCGGCATCATCGAATATCTGGCGGAAGGAAGTTGGACCAAACGCATGCATGCCGGCTGGGCCGCGCAATCGGGCCTGCGCGCTGCTCTAATGGGACGCGAAGGCTTCCTTGGCCCGCGCACGGTGTTCGAGGGCGTGCACGGGCTGTTTCACGGCTTCGCACACTCGACCAGAGGCAATTACGAGGCATTGACCGGAGGCTTCGGCGAAAGCTGGGTGACCGAGACGTTGGCGTTCAAGCCTTATCCATGCGGGACGATGGCGCATCCGTTCATCGACTGCGCCAAGATGCTGCGCGCACGGGGCATCAAGACGGACGACATCAAGGAGATGCTGTGCGAGACCGCCGAAGGCATCGTGCATCGGCTGTGGGAGCCGCTCGCCGACAAGCAGCGGCCGAAGAACGGCTACATGGCGAAATTCTCGATCCCGTATGTTGTCGCTACAGGATTCGTGCGCGGCGATGTCGGATTCGAGCACTTTACCGAGAAGGCTGTCCGCGATCCCGACGTGCTCGCCGTGTCGAGCAAGGTCAAATACGTGATCGATCCGAATAACCCGTACCCGAACGCGTTCACCGGACACATTCGCGTCACGTTGAAGGACGGTAGCGTCGTCGAGGTGCGCCAGCCGCATTTTCGCGGTGGCGCCAACGAGCCGCTCAGCCGCAAGGATATCGAGGATAAATTTGCGTTGAACGCGCGGCACGGCGGCTGGAGCGATGTCAAGGGCAAAGCGGCGCTTACGTTGCTCGGCCGGCTGTTTGACGGCAAGATCGAATTGGGCGCGCTACGGGGCTAGGCATGGCGAAAGAACTTGAAGGCAAGGTCGCCATCGTCACCGGTGCAGGGCGCAATATCGGCCGCGCCATCGCGCTCGATCTGGCCGCCGCCGGTACCGCAGTCGCCGTTGTTGTGCGCTCCAACAAGGCGGAAGCCGACGGCGTCGTGTCCGCAATCGCAAAATCCGGTGGCAAGGCGCTCGCCGTTTTGGCGGATGTCAGCGAAGCGAAATCGGTGCATGCGATGGCCGATGCCGCGAAGGCACATTTCGGTCGCATCGACTTTCTGGTCAATAACGCCGCCCTGCGCGACGAGAAATCGATCGACGCGATGACCTACGCGGATTGGCGCCGGATCATGGATGTCACGCTCGACGGCGCGTTCCATTGCGTCAAGGCATGCTTGCCGGCGATCCGCGCGGCGGGTGGCGGCTCGATCATTAACATCGGCGGCATGAGCGCGTATCTCGGCTCGGCGGGGCGCGCTCACGTCACGACCGCGAAACTCGGCATCGTCGGGTTCACCCGCGGGCTGGCGCATGATCTGGCCGCCGACAAGATCACTGTCAACTGTGTGGTGCCCGGTGCGATCGGAACACAGCGCGCCAAGGATGCGGCGACGCCGGCGCATCATCTGACGCATGGCACCATCACCGGCGAGCGCGGCAAGCCCGAAGATGTGGCGGCTGCGGTGCGTTACTTGTGCGGCCCCGGCGCGCGGTTCGTCACCGGGCAGGCGATCCACGTCAATGGCGGCGCCTATCTCGGCGCGTGAGTTCGGCGATCTGCACTTTCCCCCGGCAGTGGCCCATCGACCGCGAAAGTGCTAATCCACCGACCGGACAGTGTCGGCAGTGACGGAGTGATTGCCTATGTATACCGATCTCAAGCTTTTCATCGACGGACAGTGGCTCAACGGCGAAGGCCGCAAGGGCGAGGACGTCGTCAATCCCGCGACCGGCAAGGTGCTGGCGCGCCTGCCGCACGCCAGCAAGGCCGATCTCGACGCCGCGCTCGCCGCCGCTGAAAAGGGATTCAAGGTCTGGAAGGCGACGTCCGCCTACGACCGCGCCAAGCTCATGCGCAAGGCCGCCGATCTGCTGCGCGAACGCGCTGAGCACATCGCCAAAGTGCAGACGCAGGAACAGGGCAAGATTTTCGCCGAGTCGAAAGCCGAAGTGATGACGTCGGCCGATATCATCGATTGGTATGCCGAGGAAGGCCGTCGGACTTATGGCCGCATCGTTCCCGGTCGCCAGAAGGGCGTACGCCAGATTGTGACGCAAGAGCCGATCGGCGTCGTCGCCGCGTTCACGCCGTGGAATTTTCCAACGCTGACGCCGGTGCGCAAGATCGCCGGCGCGCTCGCGGCGGGGTGCTCGATCCTCATCAAGGCGTCGGAAGAAACGCCCGGCGGTTGCGTCGAGCTCGTCAAATGTTTCGCGGACGCCGGCGTGCCGCAAGGCGTCGTCAATCTGGTGTTTGGTGTGCCGGCTGAAGTGTCGGAGCATCTCATTGCTTCCGACATCGTCAAGAAAATCTCGTTCACCGGCTCGATTCCAGTCGGCAAGCTGCTTGCCGGCCTTGCTGCCAAGGGCATGAAGAAGGCGACGATGGAACTCGGCGGACACTCGCCGGTCGTCGTGTTCGGTGACGCCGACCCGGAAAAAGCGGCCGACACCATTGCGGCGTTCAAATATCGCAACGCCGGGCAGGTCTGCATTTCGCCGACCCGCTTCTACGTGCAGGAGCCGTCGTACAACAAGTTTGTCGCGCGCTTCGTCGAATACGCCAAGAACATCAAGCTCGGGGACGGACTTGAAAAGGGTACGACGATGGGCCCGCTCGCCAATCCGCGCCGGCTCGATGCGATGGAATCGATCGTCAACGACGCCAAGTCTCGCGGCGGCAAAATCCAAACCGGCGGCAACCGGCACGGCAACCAGGGCTATTTCTTCCAGCCGACGGTGATCACCGACATTCCGGACGACAGCAAGATCATGACGCAGGAGCCGTTCGGACCGATCGCGCCGATCGTGCCGTTCAAGACCTTCGATGAAGTCGTCGAACGTGCCAACTCGCTCGAATACGGCCTGGCGGCCTATGCGTTCACGTCATCGAGCGCGACGGCGCAGGCGATCGGCGATGCAATCCAGTCTGGCATGGTGGGCGTCAATTCGGTCGCGGTGTCGACGCCCGAGACGCCGTTCGGGGGCGTCAAGGAGTCCGGTTACGGCTCCGAAGGCAGCATCGAAGGCCTCGAGGCCTACATGAACGTGAAGTTCATTTCGCAGGCGTAAGCCGCTCAAACAGACGAGAAGAAACGGCCGGGTTCGCCCGGCCGTTTTTATTTCGTTGCCCCGGCGTTCTGGCAGGCCTGCCAGACTTTCCACGGCGTTGCCGGCATATCCATGTGGTCGGCGGCGCCGTTCGGAATCGCGTTCGATACCGCGTTCATCACCGCCGCGATTGCCGCGGTCGTGCCGGCTTCGCCGGTGCCCTTCACGCCCAGTGGATTGGTGGTCGCGGGCACGGCATGGATCGCCTCGCGCAGCTCGATCGCCATGTGACGGGCGCGCGGAGCGCCATAGTCCATGAAAGAGCCCGTGATAAGCTGTCCGCCCGCGTCATAGACGACCTGTTCGGTCAATGCCTGGCCGAGGCCGTTCGCCAGCGAACCTTGCACCTGGCCTTCGACGACCATCGGGTTGAGCATATTGCCGCAATCGTCGACGGCGGTGTAGCGCACCAGATCGAGCCTGCCGGTGTCCGGATCGATCTCGACCTCGGCGATGTGCACGCCATTCGGGAACGTCAGCGGTGTGTCGGTCTTTTCCTTGCTATCGAGCCTCTCGGCGAGCTGGCCCTTTTTCACCAGCTCTTTCACCTTCTCCGCGGTCTCGAACAATGAAATCTTGCGATCGGTACCGACCACCGTGAAATGTCCGTTGGCATATTGGATGTCGCCTTCCGACGCTTCGAGCAGCGCTGCGGCGGCTTTCTTGCCCTTCGCCAGCATCACGTCGGCGGTGTGCACGATGGCGTGGCCTGCCGCCATCGCCGAGCGCGAGCCGACTGAGGCGAAGCCGGGAATCTCCAACGCCGAGTCGCCGTGCTTGTGCACGATGTGGCTACGATCGATGCCGAGCTTTTCCGCCAGCACGCGGCCGAACACGGTGGCGTGCGACTGGCCGGTCGACTGCACGTTGAGCGCCATGACCAGTTTGTCGCCACCGGGGAAGCTCAGGCCCGCCCCTTCGGTCGGCAGCGCACCGGCGTGTTCGAGCATGCAGGAAATGCCGATGCCGCGCAGTTTCTTGCGCTTGGCCGATTCGCGCTTGCGCTTGTTGAAGCTGTCGTATTCGGACAGCTCCATCGCCTTGGCGAAGGCGCCGGGGAAGTCGCCGGAATCGTAGGTCGTGGTGACGGCCGTCTTGTACGGCATTGCCGATTTCGGAATAAGGTTCTTCTTGCGCAGCCGAGCAGTATCGATTCCGGTAACACGCGCGGCTTCCTCGACCACGCGATCGAGCGCGTAATTCGCCTCCGGTCGCCCGGCGCCGCGATAGGGACCCATCGGCGCGGTATTGGTGAAGACGCAGCGTGAGGAGAAGTCGATCTTCGGGATGTGATACATGCCTGGCAGGCAGCGCACGACATTGTTGGTGTTGATGCCGACGCCGGCCGGCGTGATGTAGGCGCCCTGGCCTGTGATATGGCGCATGCGCAGCGCGAGGAATTTGCCCTTGTCGTCGAGAGCCAGCTCAGTCTCGGTCCAGGCATCGCGGCCCGGTGTATCGGTCATGAAGGCTTCGGAGCGCGTCGACATCCAGGCGACAGGCCGGTCCAGCTTCTTGGCAGCGACCAAAAGTGCCGGATATTCCGGATAAGTCGGTGTTTTCATCCCAAACGCGCCGCCGACGTCCTCCGTGATCACGCGCAGCTTGTCCGGCGTGACGCCGAGAATGGGGGCGGTCTGGTTGCGCACCGTGCCGGCGCTCTGCGAGCAGACGCGCAGATCGTAGCTGTCGG
>JAFAQJ010000383.1 GCA_019246455.1 Pseudolabrys sp. | reverse complement strand
GACGCCGACCGCGGCCTCTTTCACCCTCGCGGTGAACTCCCTTGCCACGTCGAGCGCGACGTCGGCCTCCAGCAGCGCGCGACGCACTTCATGCAGTGCCGTCTCGACATCGGCTTCGCCGAGCGCGCCGCGGCGCGTCAGCTTGTCGAGAATGCCGCCCAGTTTTTCCGACAGCGTGTCGAACATCGTGGTCGCAGGTCCCAAACGCATTTCGCGCCCGAGGGCGCATCGCGCTGTCGGGCGGTTGCCTCCGGCCTCTCCATGGACCGGTCGGCGGGTTGAAGCTCACATCTCTTGCGAGAAGCGGCGGGAACCTAGGGGCGGGGTAGACCTAAGTCAAGGCAAGCCCGACGCGAGTGAAAACAGGCTGTGCTAGGGTTCCGCAAGGGGACGATCATGCCGGGATCAAAGATGGCGCTGGCCGCCGCGGTGACGCTCGCTGCCAGCGCGGCATTCGCGCTTGAAGCGCCGAAAAACAAGCCGGCCAGCGAATTTCTCGGACCATTGGTGCAGGGCACGAACTACAAGGTCGCGCCGCAAGCGCGCACCGACGGCATCATGCGCATCTTCGACGTCGATACGCCGTACGGCAAATTTCAATTCAACGGCGTCGATTTCACCAAGATGCGGTTGCGCGAACTCGAGGCGGTTGCGGCGCTCGAGAAAATGTCGAAATCCGAAGCCTTCGTGAAGGCGCTCGGCCAGGCAGCAATCGCGCCGGTGCAATTCGGGGCCAACCTGATCATTCATCCGGTCGACACCATCAAGGGCTCGATGACAGGCGTCGCCAACATGCTCGACCGTGCTGGTTCCGGGCTCGCCAATAGCAGCGTCGATCGCGATACGGCGCTCGAGAGCTTGCTTGGTGTCAGCGACACGCAACGTCAGCTCGCGATCGAGCTCGGCGTTGACCCTTATACGGATCTCCCGCCGCTCGCCGAACACCTGCGGCAGATGGCGAACGCCATGGCCGGCGGCAAGTTGCCGGTCAAGGTCGGGTTGTCGCTCGTGCCGGGTGGTGTCGGGATCGCCGTGTCGTCAGTGTCAACGGTCGAAGGGGTCAAGGACACGCTGCGCGACAAGACGGCGGCGCAAGTCCTCACCGAGGTCCGTCGTATCATGCTGTCGCTCAACGTGTCCGACGACACGACCGATCTGCTGTTCAAGAATCGTAACTTCACTCCTGCCGACCTGTTGGTGACGGCGCGGGCGCTGGAACGCATCAAGGCGGATAATACCGACGGCTACGTCGCGTTCGCCGCGGCCGCGGCGACGCGCGACGAGGCGTTTTATCAGCGGCGCCGCGCCGAATTGCTCGCGGCGCGGCGTGGCGGGATCGGCGGCATCACCACGTTCTTCACCTCGCGCAATCAGGTGCTGACGCTCAGCGATAGCCAGACCGCGGTCGCCGCATTTCCGTTTGACGATCTCGCCTGGACCGAAACGCCGGAGCATGCGTTCCTCGCGGCGACGGCAGATTTAAAGCAAGGCGACACGGCGAAATTCCCGCGTGTATTCGCGACCTCGGGGGAGGTCAGTCCGATGGCGACGGCAGAACTTCAGAAGCTCGGCTGGAGGATCGTGAAGCTCAAGCCGGTGCGCTGAACTTTACTGCGCTAGCTCATAACTCACCGTCACAGTGACGCGGAGCGTTTGCTCGCCGGCTGCGACCGGTACCGCGCCAGCGCGTAGGGTCTGCATTGGCCGGGCCGGCGGATTGGAATCTTCGTCCGAGATCGCGACCGCGCGGCCGAGCTTGACGCCGGCAGCGTTGGCGTAAATCTCGGCTTTACGCTTGGAGTCGGCGACGGCGTCAGCCCGCGCTCTGTCGAGTAATTTCGATTGGTCCGAAACGACGAATTCGATGCCGGACATTTCATTGGCGCCGGCGCCAACGGCGCGGTCGATCAGCCCGGCGAGATTGTCGATGTTACGCACCCGGACACTGACTTGATTGGTCGCCTGGAATCCAGTCAGCCGGGCCGTGCCTTGCTTGTTAGGATCGAATTGCGGTTGCAATGACAGCCGTGAGGTCTGGATGTCGCGATCGGCGACGCCGCCATCTTTGATGGCGGCGAGCACCGCCGTCATCTCTTTGGCGTTGGCGTCGCTCGCTTCGCGCGCGGTCTTGCCCTGGCTCG
>JAFAQJ010000252.1 GCA_019246455.1 Pseudolabrys sp. | reverse complement strand
CCGGACCGGGACACAGTGTGCTGACGCGAATGCCGCGCGGCCTGAGTTCGGCGTGCAGCGCTTCGCTCAGCGAAATCACATAGGCCTTGCTGGCGTGGTAGACGGCGAGACCGGGGCCGGGCAGAAAGCCGGCGATCGACGCGACATTGAGAATACCGCCGCGATGTCGCTCGAGGCTGTCGACGAAGCGGAGTGACAGATCGGTAAGCGCTCGCATGTTGAGATCAATCATGCGCAACTGTGCAGCGAGATCGAGCGAGGTTGCGGCGCCTGCGAGTCCATAGCCGGCATTATTGACGACAAATGCGGGTTCAAGACCACGTTCGGCTAGAGTCGTAGCAAGACGATCGATGCTGCCCGGAGTTTCTAGGTCGGCGACTATGATTTGCGGCTGTTGTGCGCCAGATGCAGCGATATCCTGCGCCAGCTTCTTCAACTGCGTTTCGCGGCGCGCGGTCAAAACGGCGAGG
The DNA here is from genome assembly GCA_019246455.1 of Pseudolabrys sp. GTDB lineage: Bacteria > Pseudomonadota > Alphaproteobacteria > Rhizobiales > Xanthobacteraceae > Pseudolabrys. The sequence goes on along the minus strand of JAFAQJ010000252.1, from coordinate 4,998 downwards.
TGACCGTGTCCCGCGAAAACGCGAGCCAGCTCGGCGCCGATACCTGATGAAGCCCCGGTAATCAAAGCGACTGGTTGCATTGCCCGGCCAAATGTTCCGGGCTACACGATGGTCCGCCCGAAAAAGGAGAGCAAGAAGCAACATGGCGCAGCTCGACGGAAAAATCGTGCTGATCACAGGGGCGGCGGGTGCCATCGGCTCGGCTATTACAGCGGCGGTGACCGAAGCCGGCGGCACTGCGATTGCGACCGATGTGAAGTTCGGCCCGGGCGTACATCATGCGCTCGACGTGACGTCGGAGGCGGACTGGAAGCGCGTGATGGCCGATGTCGAGAAGCAGAACCAGCGTCTCGACGGGCTGGTCAACGCCGCGGGCATCGTGAAGGTCGGGACCATCGAGCGTATCGAATTCGAGGACTGGCGTCGCGTGATATCGATCAACCTTGATGGCACGTTTCTCGGTTGCAAATACGCGTTCCCGCTATTGCGCAAGAAGGGCGGTTCGATCGTCAATCTATCGTCGGTGCTGGCGCTGATCGGTGGCTACAATCTGGTTGCCTACAGCGCATCGAAGGGGGGCGTCTCACTGCTATCGAAGTCGGTAGCGCTTGCGGGCGCGCGTTATAAGCCGTCGGTCCGCTGTAACGCCATTTGCCCGGCCTTTATCGAAGGCGCGATGGTCGACGATATCGCCAACTCGACCAAGCGACCGGAGCTGGTGCATCAGAAATTGACGAACGACATCCCGCTCGGCCGCATCGGTCAGCCAGCCGAGGTCGCGTCGCTCTGCACCTATCTCCTGTCCGACGAATCGGCGTTCGTGACCGGCGCGGATTTCCCGATCGATGGCGGCCTGACCGCGCGCTAGGAACGAGCCCAGCGCTAGCCGTGCATCAAGGCATCGACGTGGGCCGCGACCGAATTAGCGAGGCCCTGCAGATCATAGCCACCTTCGAGCAGTGAGACGATACGGCCTTGCGCGCTGACGTCGGCGGCATCCATCAATTTGCGCGTGACCCAAGCGTAGTCGGCTTCGACGAAATTGAGATTAGCCAGCGGATCGCGCGTGTGCGCGTCGAACCCGGCCGAGATGATGATGAGCTCCGGCTTGAATCCGTCGACACGAGGCAGGATCACGGTCTCCATCGCTTCGTGGAACTGCTCGCCGCCATCGCCAGCCCGCAACGGCGCGTTGACGATGGTGTTGCGTTCGCCGCGCTCGGTAATCGATCCGGTGCCGGGGTAGAGCGGCATCTCATGCGTCGAGCAATACATCACGGTTTTGTCCGCCCAGAAAATGTCCTGCGAGCCATTGCCGTGGTGCACGTCGAAATCGACGATCGCGACACGGTCGATGCCATGCGTTTTCTGCGCGTGGCGAGCGGCGACCGCAGCATTATTGAATAGACAGAAACCCATTGGTCGTGCCGTTTCGGCATGATGTCCGGGCGGGCGCGTCGCGACGAACGCATTTTGCGCCTTGCCGGTCATGACTTCATCGACCGCCAGCACGGCGCCGCCGGCGCAACGCAGAGCCGCCTCGAAGCTGCCCGGCGACATTGCGGTGTCTGCGTCGATGCGCACCAAACCTTCACGTGGAGCGACATCGCGGATTTGCTCGACATAATCGAGGGGATGGGCGAGCGCGATGGTTTCGAGCGGCGCCATCGGCGCTTGGACGCGGCCGAGCGATTGAAATTTTTCCGCTTCCAATGCTTGCTCGACCGCGCGGATGCGGTCCGGCCGCTCCGGGTGACCCGCCGGGACAACATGGTTGAGGCAAGCAGGATGGCTGACGAGAAGCGTGGACATTATCGACACTTAGCCATTCGGCGCGTCTAAAGGAAGCTGCTTCAGCCTTTTGGGCTCATCCGCACGCCATGCGGCAGCGGGATATCGTCGGGCATGAAAATGTCGATCTGCAGCGGCTGGCTTGGATCGAGGCGGTATTTGTCGAAATCCGTGACGCCCTCGGCGGCGAGAAAGGTGTCGTCGATCAGGAAATGGCCGGTAAAGTCAGGTCCTTTCTGGAACACGGCCCAGGCGGCATCGGCAAGGATGTCGGGCTTGCGCGACATTCGCATCATGGTCTCGCCGCCCAGGATATTCTTAATCGCGGCGGTGGCGATGGTCGTGCGTGGCCATAGTGCATTGACCGCGACCTTGCCGCGCAACTCGCCGGTGAGGCCGAGCGCAACCATGCTCATGCCGAATTTTGCCATCGTGTAGGCGGTCGACGGCGCAAACCACTTCTCTTGCATATCGAGCGGCGGCGATAGCATCAAGATGTGAGGCTGTTTTGCTTTCAACAGATGCGGGATCGCGTATTTCGACACCAGGAACGTGCCGCGCGCATTGACGCCATGCATCAAGTCGAAACGCTTCATATCGGTTCGCGCGACAGGCATCAGCGAGATGGCGCTGGCATTATTGACGACTATGTCGATTCCACCGAACGTCGCGGTGGTTTTCTCGATTGCCTCTTTGACCGCGGCCTCGTCGCGGATGTCGACCGCGAGCGGTAGCGCTTCGCCCCCGGCTTTAGCGATGGCGTCAGCCGCGGTGTAGATCGTGCCTTCGAGCTTGGGATGCGGCTCCGTTGTCTTGGCGGCAATCGCGACGTTGGCGCCATCACGCGCCGCGCGGAGCGCGATAGCGAGCCCAATGCCGCGTGAGGCCCCGGTGATGAACAGCGTTTTGCCTTTGAGTGACATGCCTCACCCCTTCGCTAGTTCCTGCCCGATGCCAATGAGGTGTCCATCGGGATCGCGCAGGTCGAAATCGTAGCAACCATAGTGTTGATCTTCGATCTCGCGATCGAACGTCACGCCGCGCCCCGTGAATTCGGCCGCAAAGGCATCGACATAGATATAGAGCGCCCAATACTGGTTAAGGGGCGTCGCTCGCGGGTTGGTGCGCGTCTTGTCAAGGAAAACCGTGACCGTGTCACGACTGCAGATACAGAAGGTCGGCGGCTCGCCGTAGAAATGGTCCGGCCGAAAGCCGAGCTTCTCGCGGTAGAAAATCTCGCTGGCGACGACGTCCTTCACTTCGAGCGTCGTCGCATGCTCGAGAATTGACCATGATCCGTCTCCCAGCGCCGATCAAACCGCCAGTGCCGCTTCGGCTTGCAAAACGCTTGCACCGCCTTCGGTGACGCTCCGTTCGAGTGCGGCCGCCTGCACCGCGATATTTTCGGCGAAGAAACGCGCCAGCGCTACGCGGCCCGCGCTGCCGTTATTGCGCAACGATGCGAGCGCGTCGTCGGCCAACATGCAGCCGCCAACCGTGGTGCCGAACAGACGCAAATAAGGCGTTGCCCCGGCGAGTGCGGCTGGTGATGATTTTTGCGCCAACACCCATTGTGTCGCGCGATCGAGGCTTTCGACGGCGTCAGAAAGCCGGGCGCCGGTCTCGCCTAATGCCGGATCGTTAGCCGCTTTGACCTTGCCGACGATGCCGCGCAATTCGTGGAGATAGAGACCCGCCGTCTTGCCGCCTTCGAGCGGCACCTTGCGCGTGACGAGGTCGAGCGCCTGGATGCCGTTGGTGCCCTCATAAATCGCGGCAATACGGCTGTCACGATAATGCTGCGCCGCGCCGGTTTCCTCGATGAAACCCATGCCGCCGTGCACTTGCACGCCGAGGGAAGCGACTTCGACGCCGATGTCGGTCGAAAACGCCTTGGCGACCGGCGTCAGCAGCGACGCGCGATCGTGCGCCGCCTTGCGTTCAGAATCTGTTTTGGAGCGCTCGGCGCGATCAATGGCGACGCCGGTGGCATAGCAAATCGCGCGTGCGGCGTGGGTGAGGGCGCGCATCGTCAGCAACATGCGTTGAACGTCGGGATAATCGACGATCGGTTGGGGCCCCTGTTTGCGATCGCGCGCGTAGGCCAGCGCCTGTTGGGTCGCAAGCTCGGCGATGCCGACGCCCTGTAGGCCAACGGCGAGGCGCGCACGATTCATCATCGTGAACATGCACATCATGCCTTTGTGCTCTTCGCCGATCAGATAGCCGACCGCGCCACCCTGATCGCCGTAGACCATCGTGCAGGTCGGCGAGGCATGGATGCCCATTTTGTGTTCGACTGAATGCGCAAGCACGTCATTGCGCGTTCCATCCGGCAAAAACTTCGGGACCAGAAAGAGCGAAATACCCTTGGTTCCGGGTGGCGCATCCGGCAATCGCGCCAGGACGAAATGGATGATGTTGTCAGTGAGATCGTGTTCGCCGTAAGTGATGAAGATCTTCTGCCCAAAGATGCGATAGGTGCCATCGCCGGCGCGCTCCGCTTTGGTGCGCAACGCGCCGACGTCAGAGCCGGCTTGCGGCTCGGTGAGCTGCATTGTGCCCATCCATTCGCCGCTCACCAGTTTGCCGAGGTATTCTTGTTTGAGCTCGGCGCTGCCATACGCGTGAAGTGCGTCGACGGCCGCCATCGTCAGCACCGGGCCGATGCAGAAAGCGTTCGAGCCGGAATGCCACATCTCGATGCAGGCGGCGTTGAGCGCTTGCGGCAGTTCCTGGCCGCCGAACGCGGCGGGACCGGCGAGCCCGTTCCAGCCGGCCGCAGCCCAGTTCGTATAGGCCTCTTTCCAGCCCGGCGGCATCGTGACTTTGCCGTCCTTGAATGGCGTGCCGAATTGATCGCCGACCCGGTTGAGCGGCGCGATTACGTCGGTTGCAAATTTGCCGGCCTCCTCCAGCACTGCATCGACCGTGGCCTCATCAAGGTCGCCGTAAATGCCGTCAGCCAAGGCGCGATTGAACGCGGCGGAGTGCTTGAGGGTAAAGGCGATGTCGGAAACGGGCGCACAGTAAGGCATGGCCGCAATCTAGCGGGCGGCATAGGGCGATCAAAGCGACGATCTTGGGGGCATTTGATCGGGGGCGGGGCCGCCGCTATGGTCCCACCGCCTATCCGGCCGTATCGGTCGCCAGCCACATTTCCTCGCGTTTTGGGGCGTAGCCAAGTGGTAAGGCAGCGGATTTTGA
>JAFAQJ010000122.1 GCA_019246455.1 Pseudolabrys sp. | reverse complement strand
TGATCTCGACCCGGTGTTGTTGATCGGCACGGCGCCCAACGTGGTGTCGACCCATCCTTCGCGGCCGTTCAAAACGTTCGCGGACGTCATTGCAGCGGCGAAGCAAAAGCCCGATACGCTCACGTACGCCTCGATCGGCAGTGGCAGCGTCGGCCATCTGACCATGACGCTGATCGCGCAACAGGCCGGCGTCAAATTGGTGCATGTGCCCTACAAAGGCGGCGCCCCCGCAATGAACGATGCGCTCGCCGGTCACGTCGACATGATTATTGGTAGCGCGGCGCTTTCGATGCCGCAAATTTCAGGACAAAGAATCGTGCCAATTCTTCAGACAGGTAAGGCGCGCATCGCCAATCTGCCCGATGTGCCCACGGCCATCGAAAGCGGATTCCCCAATGTCGAAGCTTACGCCTGGTGGGGCGTCTGGGCGCCGCATGGCACGCCGAAACCAATCGTCGATAAGTTTGCTAGCGCTCTCGCCGAAACCTTGCGCGAACCACGGATCAACAAGCAGATCAGTGAAAGCCTCCAGGTCACGATGCGTCTCGGTAATGCGCAAGAAGAAGGAAAATTCTTAGAAGAGCAAATGAAGTTATGGGGCCCTATCGTTAAAGAGAACAACATCAAGGCTGACGGCTAAGCCGAGGCCTCCTCGACTCCGAGGCCATAGTTAGGGCTGACAGGATGTTGCTGACCCCCCGCGAGGACCTGACGTCAACGGGCGCACGTGTTTTGAAGGACTAATATCGGAACGTTTGGAAAGAATACCCCGCGGTACCGGGAAGGCATCATTTTGATCGCGATGACGTTTCGAACGCGTGCTATCGACGAATTTCGAAACGTTGCAAAAACTTGGCAACACCGAACCCGTGTGCTTTGAGAGATGCCTGACATTGCGCTGAAAGCGAGTCGATTCGTGAACGCTACGCAGCGGCGAACTTTTTGGTCGGCCTGCGTTGCGCACGCCTTACATGACGGCTACAGCGACTCGATCTACGTGCTACTTCCCATCTGGCAGTCCGAGTTTGGCTTGAGCTATGGGGTGCTCGCCTTATTGCGAGGGCTCTACTCCGGAGGAATGGCACTCTTCCAAGTACCGGTCGGATGGGTCGCGGGTCCCAGTCGAGGACCTATGATCTTAGGAATCGGAACGGCCTTGTCGGCCACGGGCTATGTTTTGGCCGGACTCTCCGGTGGGTTGATCGGACTTGGAATAGCGCTCGCAGTTGGCGGCGTAGGCGCCAGCACGCAACACCCGTTGGCGTCTGCAGCGGTATCGTACGCCTTCGAAGCACGCTCGCGCGGTCCTCTCGGTATTTATAATTTTGCCGGTGACGTTGGGAAAGCATCGCTTCCGGTACTAACCTCGCTGCTCCTCGCCCTTGCGTCATGGCGAGTGTCAGTTTGGATGCTTGCTGTCTTAGGTTTTTTTGTTGCCGCGGGCATCCTGCTGGTCATGCCGCGTTTCGTTGGCGAGCGGTCTACCACTAGCGCCAAGGGATTACAGGCAAGGGGACGCGGTGGCTTTATCACTCTGCTGATGATTGGTGTGCTCGATTCCGGGGTGCGCATGGGATTCTTGTTGTTCCTGCCATTTTTATTGCAGGACAAAGGCGCGTCCCTACCGATGGTCGGGCCGGCTCTGGCGGTAGTGTTTCTCGGAGGAGCGGCCGGAAAATTTATGTGTGGCTGGCTTGGCGAACGGCTGGGTGTGTTGTCGACCGTTCTTTTGACAGAGTTGGGGACGGCAGGAGGAATCGCCGTCGTTATTGTTGCGCCGCTTTGGGGTTGCTTCGCAGTCCTGCCACTCGTTGGGGTCATGCTCAATGGCACGTCATCGGTGCTCTATGGAACGGTGCCGGAACTGGTGTCGCGTGGTTCGATGGAGCGGGCGTTTGCGATCTTTTACACTGGCACCATAGGGTCCGGCGCGCTTTCACCTCTCGCGTTTGGTCTATTGGGTGACGCGGCCGGTGCCCGAATGGCAACGGCGGCGACGGCGGCCACCGCGCTGCTGACGATCCCGCTCGCCCTCGTGCTCGCACCACATTTAACCAAGACAAAGGCCTCGGCGTTTTCCTAAGGCGCTTTTTTGGAGCATCCACGCGGCTGTCCTTCGCTCGAAAGCGAACGGCAGTAAGATCAAGCTTGCAATTCGAATTCCGGCGAGCGGGCCTTGATTACTCGCCGCCACAGTTCACGCTCCGCTCGAACGGGCGTATCTGTAGTCTCGAAGATTACGCGCCTTACGCCTATGCAGGGCGTTTGCGCTGAAAACCGCAGGGTCGGTGATGCTATTCGGCGCGACTCATCTCGGCATTCCGGTTTCGACCACCGACATCATCACAGGTTCGATTATCGGCGTTGGTGCCGCTAAAAAGATGTCAGCCGTTCGCTGGGGTATTGCGCGGCAAGCGTGTTGCTGCCTTTTGCTTTGTACGGTTCGAGCAGCGCGTGAGTCCATCATTTTGGTGACGGCCCAACCCCAGGTTTGATGCTTCGGCGAGGATGCGCGCGCCGAGGTCGCCGGTCGAGAGCCGCAATACTTTGAGCTCGACGTCGGAGACGGATTTTTTCGCGGCCGCGGCGTATTCGGCGATCTCATCTTCCTCGAGCGCGGTGTAGACGGTGATCGGCCCTGCTTCCGCAGCGCTGCTGAGCGCCACAGCCAGCGCGCAGACTTGCCAGAATTTCAGCATCGAACGCCCCCCGAAAACGCATGAAATATCGAGTGCAATTGCAAATGGCGCCAAACTTGTCTACGACGGGCAGCGGGGGCTCGGACGACAACACACCAAAGTTTGGGCGCTCCTGCGTGACGATTGCCGCTAAACGGGGCGGCTCCGGCTGCCCATTGGTGTGTTCGAGGCGTTCCGTGAGTTCAGCATCGCCGTTGCGGTTCAAAGACCTGGCCGAAGTTCGCCGCTACGTCGAAAGCTCCGACCTTGCGCACGTCAAAGTAGGTGTCGCCGATATCGATGGCGTTCTACGCGGCAAATATCTGTCGCGGGACAAGTTCCTTTCGGTCCTTCCGAAGAATTTCGGCTTCTGCGATGTGATCGTAGGCTGGGATTCGAACGATCAGCTCTACGACAACGTCAATTACACTGGCTGGCATACGGCCTACCCCGATGCGCTCGCGCGTGTTGTGCCGGAAACCGGCCGCGCGATGCCTTTCGAAAAGAACGTGCCGTTTTTTCTGGCCGAACTAATTGGAAAGGCCGAGGCGATCTGCCCGCGTGGCCTGTTACGTCGTGTGCTCGCAAAAGCCGATGCGCTCGGGTTCAGGGTATCTTCGGCATTCGAATACGAGTTTTTCGTTTTTGCCGAAACGCCGGACTCGGTCCGAACGAAAGGCTATCGCGACCTTAAGCCACTGACGCCAGGTTATTTTGGCTATTCAGTTTTACGCAGCTCGGTTCATGCCGAGCTCTATGACGAACTGCTCTCAATGTGCCGAGCGATGGACATGCCGCTTGAGGGCTTGCACACCGAGACAGGCCCTGGCGTCCTCGAGGCGGCCATTGCGGTCGATGACGCCATGCGCGCGGCGGATAAAGCTGTGCTGTTCAAAACCTTCACAAAGGTTCTGGCGCAACGCCGCGGGCTGATGGCGACCTTCATGGCGAAATGGTCGAGTAATTGGCCCGGGCAAAGCGGCCACATCCACCTTTCCTTGCGTAGCAACAAGGATGACAAACCTGCGTTTTACGCAGAGGACGGCAAGCAGAACATCAGCGCCACGATGCGTCACTTCATCGGCGGCCAGCAAAAACTGATGCCATCGATCCTTGCGATGGTTGCCTCGACCGTAAACTCGTATTCGCGACTGGTGCCGGGTTTCTGGGCGCCGACCTCCGCCACATGGGGAATTGAGAACCGCACAACAGCCCTGCGCGCCATTCCTGGTAGTGCGTCGTCGCAACGTGTCGAATACCGGATCGCGGCAGCGGACGCCAATCCCTACATCGCACTGGCCGCAGCGCTCGGTAGCGGACTGTGGGGCATCGAGAACAAAATAGAGCCATCTTCACCGGTGGGCGGCAATGCCTACGCTCTGCCGGCGGAAGCCGGAGCGGACCTGCCGGCGACGCTCTGGGAAGCTGCGCAGCGTTTGCGTGCTTGCAAGGAAGCTCGCGAATTGTTCGGCGATGACTTCGTCGAGCACTTCGCTGCCACGCGCGAGTGGGAAGAGCGAGAATTCCGCAAGCACGTCACCGATTGGGAATTGGCGCGCTACTTCGAGATCATCTGAGCCCCGTTATGCCGACATTGCGTACGATCAGTCCGATCGATGGCTCCATTTTTGTCGAGCGTCCCCTGGCATCCACGACTGAGGTCGAGATGGTGCTCGCGCGCAGCATCAAGGCGCAGCGCGCCTGGAAACTCCGCCCGCTGCAAGAACGCGCAACGCTATTATCGCGCCTCGTTGATAAGTTCGTAGTGAAGCGTGACGAGATCGCGCTCGAACTGACCTGGCAGATGGGCCGGCCGATCCGATACACGCCAGGCGAGGTGCGCGGATTTGAGGAGCGTGCCCGAGCGATGATCGCGCTGGCCGCGGACGCCTTGGCCGATATCGACGTCGGTCCGAAGGCTGGGTTCCGCCGTTTCATCCGCCGTGATCCGGTCGGCGTCGTTCTCGTCGTTGCGCCATGGAATTATCCCTACCTCACTGCGGTAAATAGCGTCGTGCCGGCGCTGATGGCAGGCAATTCTGTGCTGCTCAAGCATGCACAGCAGACCCCCTTGTGCGCAGAGCGTTTCGCGCAGGCCGCGCAGGAAGCCGGGCTGCCCGAAGGACTTTTGCAGTTCGTCCATGCCTCACACGAAACCACGGCCGATCTTATCCGGCACGTCGGCATTGCCCACGTCGCATTTACCGGTTCAGTGCCAGGTGGGCGTGCAATGGAAGAAGCGGCCAAAGGCCGGTTCATCGGTGTTGGCCTCGAATTGGGCGGCAAGGATCCCGCTTACGTGCGTGCAGACGCGAATCTCGATCACGCGGTCGAGAATTTGGTCGATGGCGCTTTTTTTAATTCCGGCCAATCGTGCTGCGGGATCGAGCGCATCTATGTGGACGAAAGGCTCTATGACTCCTTCGTCGAAAAGGCGGCCGATCTGACAAGAAAGTACGTCTTAGGCAACCCAACAAATGCCGATACGACGCTCGGCCCGCTGGTGCGGACGGCGGCTGCCGACTTCGTGCGCGGCCAAATTAGGGATGCGCTCTCTGCGGGCGCCCGCGCGCTCGTCGATGAAAGAAACTTTACCGCCAGTTGTGCAGGCACCCCTTACCTTGCGCCTCAAATTCTGGTCGACGTGGATCACCGCATGAGCGTTATGACTGAAGAAAGCTTCGGTCCAGTCGTCGGCATCATGAAAGTCAAGTCGGACGAGGAAGCGGTGGCGTTGATGAACGACAGCGAGTTCGGCCTGACCGCCGCGATCTGGACCTCGGACGCCGACGCCGCGATAGCCATAGGCGATCGCATCGAGACCGGCACGGTATTCATGAATCGCTGCGACTACCTTGACCCTGCGTTGAGCTGGACAGGAGTGAAAAACTCGGGCCGTGGCGTCACATTGTCCGCGCTCGGTTACGAGCATTTGACGCAGCCAAAATCCTTCCATCTTCGCGTTGTGCTGGGGTAGGCATCAATGTCGCTCAAAGCAAACTGGAATTACCCGACCACCATCAAGTTTGGCGCTGGTCGGATTTCAGAACTTGCCGAAGTCTGCGGAGGCGCCGGTATCGTCCGGCCGTTGTTCGTCACGGACGGCGATCTTGCGAAGCTGCCGATGGTGAGCGAGGCGCTCGATCTTCTGAAAAAGGTCGGACTAGGTGTCGCGCTGTATTCGCAGGTCACCGCAAATCCAGTGGCTCGCAGTGTCACCGAGGGCGTCAAGGTCTATCGGGAGGGCCGGCATGATGGCGTTATTGCGTTCGGTGGCGGGAGTGCACTCGACGTCGGCAAGGCCGTCGCGTTCATGTCGGGGCAATCGCGGCCGCTCTGGGATTTCGAGGATATTGGCGACAACTTCATGCGTGCCGATCCGAATGGCATCGCGCCAAGCGTAGCCGTACCAACGACGGCCGGCACGGGTTCGGAGGTTGGCCGGGTTTCGGTCATTACCGATGAAGAGACACACAGAAAGCGGCTCATCTTTCACCCGCGAATCATGCCAGTTGCGGTCATTGCCGATCCAGAATTGACAGTCGGAATGTCATCTAAGACCACGGCTGCGACTGGAATGGATGCGCTCGCCCACTGCATCGAAGCTTACTGCGCGCTGGGTTTTCATCCGATGGCGGATGGTATTGCATTGGAGGGGACGCGGCTCATTAAGGAATGGTTGCCGATCGCCTGTCGCGATGGACGCAACATCGATGCGCGGGCCAACATGATGGCCGCGGCTACGATGGGCGCTGCGGCATTCCAGAAGGGACTTGGTGCCGTGCATTCTTTGTCGCATCCGCTGGGCGCGATCTACGGAACGCATCATGGCTTGCTCAATGGCGTCCTGTTGCCTTCCGTGCTCACGTTTAATCGGAAAGCGATTGAAGGCAGGATCGCGCGCCTAGCTACTTATCTTGGCCTGGCCGGAGGCTTCGATGGCGTCATGACGTGGCTGCTCAATCTTCGCAGCGAAATCGGAATCCCGGATACTCTTAAATCCGTCGGTATTGAT
>JAFAQJ010000374.1 GCA_019246455.1 Pseudolabrys sp. | reverse complement strand
TGGCATCGAAGGACCCGGAATGGCGTTTGTGTTCTGCCGCGAGTGCGTCGATCGGGTGAGCGATTTCCATGCCCGGATGTTCGCCCCCGGCCGAGGCATTGCGGAAGATCCGGCCACCGGCTCTGCGGTGGCGGCATTTATGGGACTCTACGTCGAATACCTGAAGCCCACCGACGGTGTGCATCGCCTACGCATCGAGCAGGGCTTCGAGATGAAACGCCCGAGCCTGCTCGACCTGGGGCTGACGATTGCTGGCGGCAAACTGGCTAAAGGTGAGATCGGCGGCGATGCCGTTGTGGTCACCGAAGGCGTCATCGAGGCATGACCGTCACGCGCGTCGAGCGGCTCGATCTGATGCTTTCCGATCGGCCGTGGCCGTTCGCCGTGGAGCGCCGCGCCGAGATCGATGCCGATTTCGCAAAACGCTGCCGGGCCAATCCACACCTGTGGAACGGCAAGGTGCTCCTGCTACATCGCTACTCGATCGCGGACGCAGTCTTTCATGGCGAATTCCTGACCGCCGACTATGCAAGTCTATTGGCATGGAAATCCTGGGCTCCGCCGGACGCCGGCGTATTCAACGCGTTCAGTGCCATAGCGGTCGTCAGCAGCGACGGCGCGGTGTTGCTGGGAGAAATGGGTCCTTCCACCGCAAACGCGGGCAAGATCTATTTTCCGTGCGGCACGCCGGACATGGATGACGTTTCGCAAGGACAGGTCGATTTCGAGCATAGCGCGGCGCGCGAACTCGAGGAGGAGACCGGGCTCGACACCCGAACGCTCGATGTCGAGCCGGGCTGGCTGATCGTCAAAACCGGTATTCTAATCGCAGCCATCAAAGTCGCCCATGCACGCGAGAATGCGGCAACCCTCACAGGACACGCCGAGCGCTACATCGCCAGTGAGAGGCAAGCTGAACTGTCGGCGATACACATGGTCCGAAACCTAGCGGAGGTGACGGACAAAATGCCGGATTTCGTCCGCGCGTTTGTGGAATACTTCCAGGCGCAACGGGGTAAGATGGGCGCATGAAGTTCGCCGATATCGCCAAACGCGTACGGGTCGACAAACCTGACAAGTTCAAGTTGGCGGATTGCGATCCGAAGGATACGTGCGGCCTCGACATAGACAAGAGCGACGCCAACGATTTTCTGGCGGACGGCCAAAAGAGACTCGCTGATCTGCAGGACAAGCTCTACGCGCAAAATCGTTGGGCGGTGCTGGCCGTGCTGCAGGGCATGGATGCGGCCGGCAAAGACGGCGTGATCTCGCACGTCCTTGCCTCGATCAATCCGCAAGGTTGCGAAGTACATCCATTCAAGCAGCCTGGTCCCGAGGAGTTGGCGCATGATTTTCTCTGGCGTGCCAACAAACGCCTGCCAGAGCGTGGCCGCATCGGTATTTTCAATCGCTCGTATTACGAGGAAGTGATCGTGGTGCGCGTGCACCCCGAGTTTCTCGACAAGCAGAATCTGCCGGACGACGTCAACGGCAAGGACATCTGGCAACGGCGCTTCGACAGCATCCGGCACTTCGAGCGCCACCTGGTGCGCAACGGCATCTCTGTACTCAAATTCTTCCTCAATGTGTCGCGAGAGGAGCAGCGCAAGAGGTTTCTCGATCGCATCGAGCAGCCAAACAAGCGCTGGAAGTTCTCGATGAACGACGTGCGCGAGCGTGGGCTTTGGGACAAGTACATGGCGGCGTACGACGAGGCGATCTGCAGCACGTCGAGCGACGAGGCGCCGTGGCACGTCATTCCGGCGGACCGCAAATGGTTTTCGCGGCTCGCGGTCGCCTCCGTCATGGTCGAGGCAATGGAACGGCTCGATCTGGCGTTTCCCAGGGTCGAGGGGGCGGCGCTCGACGAACTGAAAAAGGCCAAGGCCGCGCTGGAGGCCGAAAAGTAGGCGCGCCGAGGGTCTTGCGGCGCGGCGCCCGGTTCCGCTAAAACGTCGCCGTGCGGTACCGGTAACGCGGGTTTAAGCGATTTCCGCGATAGTACGGGCCGATATGAGGGACTTGAGCAGTTCGATGATCACGCGCACCACCATTGGCGCCATCGACCGGACGGCCGCACAGGCCGCGTCCGCTGCCACCCTTATTCTGGGCACGCTCCTTCTGCTTAGGCGCCCCTGAGGGCCGGCTGGGCTTTTGCGCCTGGGCACTCGGGGGACGACGGAGAAACCCTCAAGCGCCCTATGCGGCGCATTCCAGTTTCAGAAGGATTTGAGCCATGACTGACCCGAATACGTCGAAGGACCGCGTCGTCATCTTCGACACCACCTTGCGCGACGGCGAACAGTGTCCCGGCGCCACGATGACGCACGAAGAAAAGATTGAGGTCGCCGAGCTCCTCGACACGATGGGCGTCGATATCATTGAGGCCGGCTTTCCGATTGCATCGGAAGGCGACTTCCTCGCCGTCAACGAGATCGCCAAGCGGTCGAAGAATGCCGTGATCGCGGGCCTGTCGCGCGCCGCGTTCAAAGACATCGACCGCTGCGCCGAGGCGATCAAACCGGCCAAGAGGAAACGCATCCACACCTTCCTCTCCACCTCGCCCGTGCACATGAAATACAAGCTTCAGAAGGAGCCGCACGAGGTCTTCGAAATGGTGATCGCGCAGGTCACCCGCGCGCGTTCGCATACCGATGACGTCGAATGGTCGTCGGAGGACGGCACCCGCACCGAATTCGATTTCCTCTGCCGTTGCGTCGAGGCCGCCATCAAGGCCGGCGCGACCACGATCAACATCCCCGATACGGTCGGCTACACGACACCAGAAGAGTATTTTGATCTCTTTAAACGCGTGCGTGAGAACGTGCCGAATTCAGACAAAGCGGTGTTCTCGACGCACTGCCATAACGATCTCGGCATGGCGGTCGCGAACTCGCTAGCGGGGGTCATGGGTGGCGCGCGGCAAATCGAATGCACCATCAATGGCATTGGCGAGCGCGCCGGCAACGCCGCGCTTGAAGAAGTCGTGATGGCGATCCAGACCCGCAACGACAAATTCCCGTTCGTTACGGGTATCGACGCCACGATGCTGACGCGCGCTTCGAAGCTGGTCTCGGCGGCGACCTCGTTCCCGGTCCAGTACAACAAGGCGATCGTCGGCCGGAACGCCTTCGCACACGAGAGCGGCATCCACCAGGACTGCATGCTCAAGAACGCGCAAACCTACGAGAT
>JAFAQJ010000450.1 GCA_019246455.1 Pseudolabrys sp. | reverse complement strand
GACGAGGGCGTGGTTGAAGCCTTCGGCCAGAGTATCGTAGGGCTAAAACCGCACGCGGTCTGCGCGCATGGCGTCGCGCGAACTTTCCAGGTTGCGAAACCATTCGGCGGTATGACAGTGCTAGCGAATGTGATGACGGGCGCATTTCTGCGTCACCGTAGTCCGCACACCGCGCGTATCAAGGCGCGCGAGGCGATCGAATTCGTCGGTCTGATCGCCAAAGAAAATTCCGCGGCGCGTGACCTGACGACGATCGATCAGCGTCGGTTGGAAATGGCGCGTGCGCTTGCGACGGAGCCCCGATTGCTGCTGCTCGACGAGGTGATGGCGGGCCTTAATCCAGCCGAGGTCGATCAGGCCGTAGCTTTAGTCGGCAAGCTGTCAGCGCGCGGGCTTACGATCGTAGTCGTCGAACACCTGATGCGCGCCATCATGGCGGTGGCAAAGCACATCGTTGTCCTCGATCACGGTCAGAAGATTGCCGAAGGGTCGCCCAAAGACATCGTCGAGAATCCCGAGGTGATCCGCGCCTATCTAGGTTCTTACGTGCATACCGTGCCAGGGACTGCGCCGTGATCGAGCTTTCCAACGTAAGCGCTAGCTACGGCACTGTGCCGGCCATCACTGGGGTCACCATCAATGTCGGGGAGGGCGAGGCCGTGGGTTTGCTTGGCGCCAATGGTGCCGGCAAAAGCACGACGTTGCGGGCAATCTCGGGGCTGGTGAAGCTCACATCGGGCTCGGTGAAATTCCTAGGGCAAGCCCTGGTATCAATGCCGCCGCACCGCATTACCGAACTCGGCATCGCTCATGTGCCGGAGGGACGGCAGGTTTTTCCGGAAATGACGGTGAACGAGAATCTTGAAGTCGGGTCCTACGCGCCGCGGGCCAAATCGGACCGCAAGGCGTCGCTCGAGCTCGTCTATGGCATTTTTCCGCGGCTCGCGGAACGCCGCACGCAGCTAGCCGGCACGATGTCGGGAGGCGAACAGCAGATGCTCGCGGTGGGACGTGGGCTGATGCTCAAGCCACGGCTTTTGATGCTCGATGAGCCCTCGCTCGGGCTCGCGCCCGTGATGTGCGACGTCACTTTTGAGAAAATCGCCGAGATTCACAAAATGGGGACGGCGATATTGCTAGTGGAGCAGAACGTTAGCCGGGCGCTGGCGCTGGTGCAGCGAGCGTACGTGCTCGAGAGCGGCAAGGTCACCATGAGCGGTTCCAGTTCATCTCTTGCAAACAATCAAGAAGTGCGGGCCGCGTACCTCGGAATCTAGAGCAGTGGATAGAGCCGCGGCTTACCGGAACGTCGCCAAGCAATGGCGGAAATAGCTGAAAAAAGGCGATGCTCCGCACAGATCAAATAATTACCGACACTCCGCATCGGGTTACGCGCTTTTTCCCGGTAGTACGCAGTTTTAAGCACTGCGCCTTGCTTCGTTTGCGCCTTCTCTTCTAACGTCTCGCCACGCCTTCCAAGCCGAAACAACGGCAACGAGGTCGAATTTGGCGAACACCGGAAGCTTCGGCGGTCAAGTGGCTGTGGTGACCGGGGGCGCGCAGGGCATCGGGCGCGCCATCGTTGACCGCTTCGTTCGAGATGGCGCGAAAGTTGCCATCTGGGATCGCGACATTAATCTTGCGAAGCAGGCCGCCGCCGAAATCGGCGCCAGCGCAAAGCCATATGCGGTCGATGTCGGCGACGCCAAGAGCGTCGACACAGTTTGTGAAATGACGCTCAAAGAATTTGGGCGCATCGATATTTTGGTCAACAACGCAGGCATTGCCGGGCCCACCGCGAAACTTTGGGAATATCCGATCACGGAATTGCAGGCGACGATGCGGGTTAATTTTGAAGGCCCGTTCAACTGCTGTCATGCCGTTGTGCCCGCAATGATTACGCAAAACTACGGACGTATCGTGAATATTGCCTCGATCGCCGGCAAAGAAGGCAATCCAAACGCGTCGGCCTATTCTGCCTCGAAAGCGGCGCTAATCGGCCTGACTAAATCGCTCGGCAAGGAGCTCGCGACATACGATATTGCGGTGAACGCAATTGCACCCGCCGTCGCGCGCACGGCCATTCTTGGCCAAACCACACAAGCGCATATCGATTACATGGTGGCGCGGATCCCCCGCGGCCGCACTGTTGAAGTGCAGGAAATCGCCGCGTTGGTGGCTTGGGCCGCATCTCGGGAATGTTCATTCACGACGGGATTCGTGTTCGACATCTCCGGCGGCCGCGCAACTTATTGACCGGAGGAATGGCGGCAGACACGCCTAAAGGACTACGATCAAAAAAAGACGAGCGCCATAAGGCGTCTCGTTAGGGGAGGGACGAACATGCCAAGTAAGAAAATCACCAAAAGGGCATTTATGGCCGGGATCGGCGCGGTAGGCGCTCTTGCGCCGTTTGTGTCCCGCGCACAGACGGCGGTGTTGCGCTGGTCGACAGTGCTCGCGCCCAATCATCCGCAAGTGATCATGATGGAGCGGATTGCCAAGCAGGTGAAAGATGAGACCGCTGGCGCGGTTGAGCTTCAGCTCTTCCCCGGCGGTCAGCTCGGGTC
>JAFAQJ010000382.1 GCA_019246455.1 Pseudolabrys sp. | reverse complement strand
CAAATGGTTGAGACCGGGGATTACGTCGACATCCGGTTCCAGGATGAGGTCCGCTACAAGAAACCGGTCGGCATTTATTGGCTGCAGGCCGCCGCGATCAAGGCCGGCGATTTTGTCGGAATCAAACAGGCGCACACGACGATTTGGCTCTATCGTTTGCCATCATTACTCGGCGCGATCGGTGCCGTGCTTCTGACTTACTGGGTCGCGCTTGCGTTCGTGAGCCGCCGCGCGGCGATCGTCGCCGCCTTGATGATGGCCAGCTCGGTGGTTCTCGGCGTTGAGGCGCGTCTCGCCAAAACCGATGCGATGCTGCTGCTCACCGTTGTTGGCGCCATGGGGGCGATGGCACGAATTTATTTGACGGAACGGCGGCAGGGCGGGTCGCAGCAAGGCTGGGCGCTTCCGGGAATTTTCTGGACCGCGATTGCTGCCGGTATCTTGATAAAAGGTCCGCTGATCCTGATGTTCGCAGGGCTGACGGCGGCCAGTGTTTCTATTCTCGATCGCTCGACAAAGTGGCTCAAAGCGCTCCGGCCGGCGCCGGGCATCTTGTGGATGCTTCTTTTGGTGTTGCCGTGGTTCGTCGCCATTGCGAGTCGTGCCGGTGAAAGTTTCTTTGCCGAGTCGGTCGGCCACGACATGTTGGAGAAGGTCACAAGTAGCCAGGAAGCGCACGGTGCGCCGCCTGGTTACTATCTCCTTTTCTTCTGGCTGACATTTTGGCCCGGTTCTGTGCTGGCTGGTCTTGCGGCGCCGACAGTATGGCGAGCTCGCCACGAGGCAGGCGCCCGCTTTTTACTGTGCTGGCTCATTCCATCGTGGATTGTGTTCGAGGCGGTGCTTACCAAGCTGCCGCATTATGTGTTGCCGCTTTATCCGGCGGTCGCAATTCTGATTGCCGGCATTCTCGAGCGTGACCGGCTGTCGAAATGGCCGTGGCTGTTGTGGGGCACGAGCGGGTGGCTGATCTTTCCGGTTGTGCTCGGCATCGGCGGTGTTGCGGCGCTCATTTCGATCGGCGGCGATCTCGGTATCGTCTCCTGGCCGCTCATCGCCGCAGCGATCGTGACCGGGCTGGTGGCATGGCGCCTTTACGACGTTGACGGGCCGGAGCGCGCACTGCTGCGCGGTATAGTGACATCGATTCTGATGGCCTTCGCGCTTTATGGAGTCATTCTGCCGAGCCTGCCGGAGCTATTTCCAAGCGCGCGCCTTGCAAACATCATTGAGCAATCTGGCTGCGCCGATCCGGTTGCCGCATTGGCGGGCTATCATGAACCGAGCAGCGTATTCATGCTGGGCACCAAAACGTACCTGACCGACGGCTCCGGCGCTGCCGATTTCCTGCATCGAGGGCCGTGCCGATTTGCAATGCTCGAAGGACGGGGCGAACAACGTAGCTTCGCAACGCGCGCCGAAGCTATTGGATTGCGCTATGCGCCGGTCGCCCGTGTCGAGGGTGTCAACATTAGTATCGGTAAGTCGATCGGCATCGCCGTCTTTCGCTCGGGAGACGAATAATGAGCGCGTTGAGCGAAACCGAGCGCAACGATTGGCGCGCGATCTATCACGGCGTTAGCGCCCAGGTCGTGACAGCATTTGCGCGATTGTTTCGCGTTCCGCGCGGCGGATTGGGTCCGTTCGACAGGCAAACACTTGCGATCCGAGCCGGCGCCGCTGCGGTGGCTTTCGTATTGATAGCCTTGTTGTTCGACACGCCGGCCATCCTCGGCGCACGCACGCTGCCGCACTGGTTGGCTGAACTATTCAACTTCCTCACTGACTTCGGAAAATCGGGGTGGTTTCTGTGGCCGCTTGGCTTGCTGATGATCGCGATCGCGATGACACCGGCGTGGGTACCGAATGCGGCCCGGCGCGTGCTTGGCGCGGTAGCGGCGCGGGCGGGATTTCTGTTTCTGGCGATCGGATTGCCGGGCTTGTTCGGCACCATCGTCAAGCGCCTGATCGGCCGCGCCAGGCCTTTTGGCGGCGGTGAGGCCGAGCCGTGGCTCTATCATCCGTTTGGTTGGAAGGTGGAATACGCGAGCTTGCCGTCGGGACATGCCGTGACGGCATTCGCGGCTGCCGTTGCGATCGGCATGCTGTGGCCGCGAATGCGCGCCGTTATGTGGATCTACGCGATCATCATCGCGATCAGTCGTGTCGTGTTGACCGCGCACCATCCAAGCGACGTGTTTGCTGGCGCAGTCGTCGGCATTGCCGGGGTAGTGCTAGTCCGCAATCATTTCGCGGCACGGCGGCTCGTCTTCGGCGTTTCGGCAGCCGGACGTATCATCGTGTTTCCGGGGCCCTCTCTTCGGCGCCTGAAATCGGTTGCGCGCGCTTTGCTGGCCGACTAGAAGCTGCGCCTCATGCCGCAAAACCCGAACGAACCAGCGGTCGCCGTGATCGTGCCGGTCCGCAATGAGGCCGGCAATATCGCGCCGCTGATCGAGGAGATCGCTACCGCGCTCAACGGCCAGTGGCCGTTCGAAGTCATTTACGTCAATGATGGGTCAACCGATGCAAGTCCGTCCGAGCTCGAGCACCTGCAATCGCAGCGTGCGT
>JAFAQJ010000332.1 GCA_019246455.1 Pseudolabrys sp. | reverse complement strand
ACCGCCTTGAAGAACTCCAGCGCCTCCTCGACCGTCATGTCGAGCACGTCGGCGATGGTCTTGCCCTTGAAGGTCACTTCCAGCGTTTCGCGGTTATAGCGCTTGCCCTTGCAGACGTCGCAGGTGACATAGACGTCGGGCAAGAAGTGCATCTCGATCTTGATGACGCCGTCGCCCTCGCAGGCCTCGCAGCGCCCGCCTTTGACGTTGAACGAGAAGCGGCCCGGCTCGTAACCGCGCGCCTTCGCTTCCGGCAGCCCGGCGAACCATTCGCGGATCGGCGTGAAGGCGCCGGTATAGGTCGCGGGGTTCGAGCGCGGCGTGCGGCCGATCGGCGACTGGTCGATGTCGATGATCTTGTCGATGTGCTCGAGCCCCTCGATGCGGTCGTGCGGGGCAGGGGCGAGTGAGGCGCCGTTGAGCTTGCGCGCCACGGAATTGTAGAGCGTGTCGATCAAGAGAGTCGACTTGCCGCCGCCGGACACGCCGGTGATGCAGGTGAAGACCCCGAGTGGAATCTCTGCGGTGACGTTCTTCAGGTTATTGCCGCGCGCATTGACGATCTTGAGGTTGCGCCGCTTCTGGATCGGCCGGCGTTCGGGCACCGGTACGCTGAGTTCACCGGACAGGTATTTGCCGGTCCAGCTTTGCGGCGCGGCGATCAGGTCGTCGACCTGGCCTTCGGCGATAATGTTGCCGCCATGAATGCCGGCGCCGGGCCCGATGTCGAGCACATGATCGGCGACGCGGATGGCGTCCTCGTCGTGCTCGACCACGATCACGGTGTTGCCGAGGTCGCGCAGTCGTTTGAGCGTATCGAGCAGGCGCGCATTGTCGCGCTGGTGCAGGCCGATCGACGGCTCGTCGAGCACATAGAGCACGCCGGTCAGGCCTGAACCGATCTGTGAGGCGAGGCGGATACGCTGGCTCTCGCCGCCCGACAACGTGCCGGACGAACGGGCCAAAGTCAGGTAATCGAGCCCGACATCGTCGAGGAATTTCAGGCGGTCGCGGATTTCCTTTAAAATGCGAACCGCGATCTCCATCTGTTTCTTGTTGAGCTGCGCCGGCAGCGCTTCGAACCATTCATTGGCGCGCTTGATCGACAGTTCGGTGACTTCGGAAATCGTCTTGGCGCCGACCTTCACTGCTAGCGCTTCGGGCTTGAGCCGCGCGCCCTGGCAGGCCTCGCACGGCACGTCGGTGAAATATTTCTGCAGGTCCTCACGCGCCCATTCGGATTCGGTTTCTTTGAAGCGGCGCTCGAGATTGGTAATGACGCCCTCGAACGGTTTTTTCGTTGTGTAGCCGCGCAGGCCGTCGTCATAGACGAATTTGATGTCCTCTTCGCCCGAGCCATACAGGATCGCATCCTGCGTTTTCTTGGGCAGATCTTTCCATTTGGTGTCGAGCGTAAAACGGTAATGCTTGCCGAGCGCTTCGAGCGTTTGCGTGTAATAGGGCGACGACGATTTCGCCCAGGGCGCGATCGCGCCTTTCTTCAGCGAGGCGTCGCGGTCGGGAATGACGAGGTCCGCATCGATATGTTGCTCGACGCCGAGTCCGCCGCAGGCCGGGCAGGCGCCGAATGGATTGTTGAACGAGAACAGCCGCGGCTCGATTTCCGGAATGGTGAAGCCGGACACCGGGCAGGCGAATTTTTCCGAGAAGGTGATGCGTTCGGCATTAGCGTTGCGGCCGCGGTTGGCGGCGGCGCCGGTCGCCTTCGAATCCGCTAGCTCGATCACCGCGAGCCCATCGGCGAGCTTGAGACATTGCTCGAGCGAGTCCGCGAGTCGCGCCGCGATGTCCCTGTTCACCACGAGGCGGTCCACCACCACATCGATGTCGTGGGTGAATTTCTTGTCGAGCGGCTTGACCTCGGGGATTTCGTAGAAAGCGCCGTCGATCTTGACGCGCTGGTAGCCTTTCTTGAGGAATTCAGCGATTTCCTTTTTGTATTCGCCCTTGCGGCCACGGACGACCGGCGCCAGCACATAGATGCGCGTGCCTTCGGGGAGCGCCAGCACGCGGTCGACCATCTGCGACACGGTCTGGCTTTCGATCGGCAGACCGGTCGCCGGCGAATAGGGGATGCCAACTCGCGCCCACAAGAGCCGCATGTAGTCGTAGATTTCGGTCACGGTGCCGACCGTCGAGCGCGGATTCTTCGAAGTGGTTTTCTGTTCGATCGAGATGGCGGGCGACAGGCCGTCGATCTGGTCGACGTCCGGCTTCTGCATCATCTCGAGAAACTGGCGGGCGTAGGCCGACAGCGATTCCACATAGCGGCGCTGCCCTTCCGCATAGATGGTGTCGAACGCGAGCGAAGACTTGCCGGAACCGGAAACGCCTGTTATGACAGTGAGGCGGTTATGC
>JAFAQJ010000327.1 GCA_019246455.1 Pseudolabrys sp. | reverse complement strand
GTTCGCGGATCCAGATTCGCGTCAGCCACTTGGCGGAACACGCCCCGGGCCAACCCGGAATAATCAGTCGTAACGGGAACCCATGCGCCTGCGGCAACGATTCGCCGTTCACCGCCCATGCCAGAAGATTGCTTTCATCAAGCAGTTTCTTGATCGGCACACCGCGGGATAGTGCCGGCTTGGTCTTGTCAGTGAAAGAGGGATCGGCGCCGTAGTGACCGCTGAAGATCGCAGATGGCTTGATCCCCGCATCTCTGAGCACGTCTGCCAAACGAACGCCGGTCCACGCGGGACAGGCGACGCCACCGTGGGTCCAGCGATTCCCCCGCACCGGAGGTTCGAAGAACGAGCGGCCATTGCCGCCGCATTCGATCACCAAATGGCGCGTCACGTTTTCATAGCGAGCCTTAAGCTCGGCGACGGTCAGAGCCAACTCGTTCTCGACTTCCCCATCGATCCGTAATGTCCAGCGTTCCGGGTCGCGGGCGCGCTCCGGAATCGCACCGTTATTGCGGATAAAGATCAGCTCAGTCGGCGTGGTTTCATCGTCAAGCCGGCTTTCCGGCGTCTGCGCCACGAGCGGCTTTTCGCCCAGCAGCAGAAGCTCGTCGCTCTTGCCCGAAAATTTGAGATGACGCCGCTTCTTGCGCGACGAGAGCGCTACCGGCTGGCGGAAGCTAGAGGTGTTCACGCGGAATGGTGCCTCGGTCAGGGAAAATTTCATACCCGAAACAGGATCTTGGTGGTTGATTTTTCTCCAAAACGATTGACTCCCGCAATCCACGGCTGATCATATTCATGCCTAACAAACTGTCCGCGGCCTCGTCGGGAAGTCGCGGAAAACATGTCCTCGGGGGAGGAAATTCATGCTGACGCGTCGCGCCCTGCTCGAAGGAGCCGGGGCTGGCACTGCGCTTGCGGCCACCGGTCTTGCGCTGCCGAAAATCGATCAAGCCAAAGCTGAAATTGCCGGACTGTCTGCCGATCTTCCGTCGGGGGTACGTGGCGAAGCCGCGATGGAACGGCTTCCAGGCAAACAGCCGCTCATTAAGCTCACCTACCGGCCGCCGAACTACGAGGCGCCGATCGACTACTTCAAGACCCCGATCACGCCGAATGACAAATTCTTCGTGCGCTATCACCTGTCTGACATTCCGGAGCGGATCGACATCGCGAAATGGACACTGTCGGTGGGCGGTGACGGCGCCAACGGCAGCGTCGATTTGTCGTTCGCCGATCTCAAGAAGATGCCGGCCGTTGAGGTCGTCGCCGTCAATCAATGCTCCGGCAACCGCCGCGGCCTGTTTCAGCCGCACGTCCCCGGCGTCGAATGGGGTTATGGCGCGATGGGCTGCGCGCAATGGAAGGGCGCGAAGCTCAAGGACATTTTGGCGAAGGTCGGCCTGAAGGCCGATGCCGTCGAGATCGTCGTCGATGGCGCCGACAAGGGCGCGGTCGACAAGACGCCCGACTTTATCAAGAGCATTCCGGTGTCGAAGGCGATGGAGGACACCACCATCGTCGCCTACGAAATGAACGGCGCGCCTTTGCCGCATTTCAACGGCTTCCCGGCCCGCCTCGTTGTGCCGGGCTGGACCGGCACGTACTGGATGAAACATCTCACTTCGATCAAGGCCGTCATCAAGCCATTCGAAGGCTTCTGGATGAAGGCGGCCTATCGCATTCCGCGCGACAAATTTCCCGGCGTGAAGTTTGCGTCGCAGGAATCGATCGGGCCCAACACGCCGATCACCGAAATGGTGGTGAACTCGTTAATCACCAGCCCGTCAAACGGCGCGAAGATCAAGGGTAAGGCCACGGTCAACGGTATCGCGTGGGATGGCGGCTCCGGCATCAAGATGGTCGAAGTTTCAGGTGACGGCGGCAAAACCTGGCAGAAGGCCACGCTCGGCAAGGATCTCGGCAAATATGCGTTCCGGCCTTGGAGTGCGGCGGTCGCGGTCGGCAAAGGCGAGCAGAAAATCATGGCCCGTGCCACCAACAACGCCGGCCAAGGCCAGCTCACCGAGTTGATCCAGAACCCGGCGGGCTATCATCACAATCTATATGCCGCGGTTGCGATCATCGGCGTTTGAGGGAGGACATCATGCGATACATTCTCGTCACCGCGCTCGCCGTTCTCATCGCTGCGCCGGCATTGAGCGACGAAAGCAAGGTCGAGCTCAAGAAGGCCGACGGCCGCGACAAGCTCGAAGCAAATTGCGCCGCCTGCCACAGCCTCGATTATGTCCAGATGAACTCGCCGTTCCTCAAACCGGCGGGCTGGGAAGCCGAGGTCACAAAGATGATCAAAGCTTATGGAGCTCCAATCGACGACGCCGACGCGAAGGCGATCATCGACTATCTCAACAAAAATTACGGCGGGTGATCGCAGCTCTCGCGAAAATTGAATGCCTCGCCTTGCGGCGGGGCATTTTCTTAACGATTGCCCGTAAAATGCCCGTTATTTCGACTGTCGCGGCGAACCGAAGCCGGATAGAGTGCGTTGCATATTGGGCTCAGGAAGAGGCTTTTATGCGTTTCGGAGTTGGTGCCGTTGTTGCCGCCGTTGCCGTCTGTGTCGCGGCCAGTTCTGCCATTGCGCAGACCCCGACAACGAAACGCACTGTTGTCACCAATCGCGACCGCACGGTATTCGTCAGCCGCGATCAAGACGGCCGCACGCGAACCCGCATTATTATTCAACGTCGTTCTTATCTCGATGCCGGCACGCAAGTGAAGCCGGGCGAACGCAAGTTCACTGACTACGTCTGGGGACCGACGCATTCGGCGGTTGCGCCGGCGATGAACAATACGGCATTTACGGTCGACAATCAGTTCCGCCCTGGTCCGTTCGATTTGCCGGGCCCGCGCAATCCGATGCAGTGGTAAACGCCACACCGGAATAAAAACGCCGCCTCAAGGGCGGCGCTTTTGTTTTCGCGTCGCCGTGAGGGTCAGGCCGCAAGCTTTTCAAACTCTTCCAAGATCGCCGATCCCATCTCGTGGGTACCGACGACTTTCGTGTTCGGCGATTTGATGTCGCCAGTTCGCAGGCCTTTGGCAAGCGCCGCCGCGATCGCCTGATCGATCATGTCGGCCTGCTTGCCCATGTTGAATGAGTAGCGCAGCGCCATCCCGAACGAGGCGATCATAGCGATCGGGTTGGCGACACCTTTGCCAGCGATGTCCGGCGCTGATCCATGCACCGGCTCGTAGAGCGCCTTGCGCTTTTTTGTCTTTGGATCGACTTCGCCGAGCGACGCGGACGCCAGCATGCCGAGGGAACCGGTCAACATGGCCGCGACGTCGGACAGCATGTCGCCGAACAGGTTATCGCAGACAATGACGTCGAACTGCTTCGGGTTGCGCACCAGCTGCATGCCTCCGGCGTCGGCCAACATGTGTTCAAGTTGCACGTCCTTGAATTCGCGGGCATGCAGCGCAGTCACAACCTCGTTCCAGAGCACGCCTGACTTCATGACGTTACGTTTTTCCATCGACGTCACTTTGTTGCGACGCTTGCGCGCCAACTCGAAGGCGACGCGGCCGATGCGCTCGATTTCGTAGGTGTCGTAGACCTGCGTATCGATCGCGCGCTTCTGGCCGTTGCCGAGATCGCTGATCGTCTTGGGCTCGCCGAAATAAACGCCGCCGGTGAGCTCGCGCAGGATCATGATGTCGAGGCCGTCGACCAATTCGCGCTTGAGCGAGGAGGCGTCGGCGAGCGCCGGATACGTTACGGCCGGGCGCAGGTTGGCATAAAGCGCCAAGTCCTTGCGCAAGCGCAGTAGCCCCGCTTCGGGACGCAAGTCGTAGGGCACCTTGTCCCACTTAGGGCCGCCTACGGCCCCGAATAGCACGGCGTCAGCCGCTTGGGCTTGCGCCATAGTCGGGTCCGTAATGGCTTGGCCCGTGGCGTCGAAAGCGCAGCCCCCGACCAAAGCCTCCTCGGTCTCGAATTTATCCGGACCCTTCTTGTTGAAGAATTCGATGAGCCGCTTCACCTCGGCCATCACTTCCGGACCGATGCCGTCGCCCGGCAGCAAAAGAAGCTTATGGGTCGCCATGTCGTTACGCCTCACGACTAAAGAGTGTGCGCGGAGTGCTAAAGGGCGGGCGACGGATTGGCAAGCTGCGCCGCCGCATGCCTGAATGGCGGCATGGTCTTCTCGTCGGTCCCGTTCCTGTTCTATTTCCTGCCGCTGTTTTTCGCGGC
>JAFAQJ010000169.1 GCA_019246455.1 Pseudolabrys sp. | reverse complement strand
GCGCACCGGTTCCGCGCCGCCGCGCCCGGTCTAACGTCCCTCTTCTTTTAGCAACCTTCCGCGCTTATATTCGCGATGCCGGCGCAAGCCGGCTATGGCGATAAATGGCCGTCGTAATAAACCATTCGGACCCGGGGGCGGTACCCGGCGCCTCCACCCAAGCCCAGACAAACGCTAGCGAATTCTGGGTTTCGGCGGGGGCGAAATAGGATCGACGAGGGCGTAAAAGGCAGTCTTTCGCTCGGAATAGGCCCTACGTCATTGGGCCATTTCATAGTTGCCAATGACAACTATGCTCCGGTTGCTCAGGCCGCGTAAGCGGTTTGAAAGACCGATTTAAAGCCCTGAGGGGTTAAGCTCCTTCAGGCGGGGTTCGGAGGCACCTGGCAACAGAAGCCTCCACTTTCGTTTTGTGACAGACCAAAGCCGGGGATGGTTTTCGGTCATTGAGGCGTTAGCATCACGAGCGAATCTGCCGTAATCAGGCATTTAAGATGGCCGATCACATCCGCTACGACCTTCTGACTCAGCAGGCTTTGCGCGGGGTGGTGAAGACCGTCCTCACCGACGCCGTAAAGAAGGGCCTGCCCGGCGAGCACCATTTCTACATCTCGTTCGACACCCGCGCCGACGGCGTAAAGCTGTCGCAGCGCCTGCGCGCGCAATATCCGGAAGAGATGACCATCATCCTCCAGCACCAATTCTGGGATCTCGAGGTTGGTGACGAGGGCTTCGACGTCGGCCTCTCGTTTGGGGGCGTACCGGAACGGCTGCACGTACCGTTCGAGGCCATCAAGGGCTTCTTCGACCCTTCCGTCCAATTCGGCCTGCAATTCGAGGAGGTCACGGAAGGCGGCCAGGACAATGCCTCGCCGCCCGGCGCGATAGAAGCCACGACCGTCGGCAAAAAAAAGCGCCGCCCAGGACCACAGCGAGCTGGTACCCCAGTGCCGACCGTGGCTAATCCGCAAGAGCCGCCGCCGAAAGCCGAGCCCGCTGGCAAGCCCGAGGAGCCACCCTCGCCTCCCAATCGCGGCGGGGCCGAAGTCGTGCCGCTCGACCGCTTTCGCAAAAAATAGCGCCGAACTAGGCTCGCTTTCGCTCGGTAGTTCCGGCGACCGACCCGCGGCGAGAACGCAAGTACGATCCCATGGCCAAAAAGCGTAACGGCAAGAGCGCAACACGCGTCGAAAGCGACGCGTTCGGTGAGCTCAACATTCCGGCCGACCGCCATTGGGGCGCACAGACGGAGCGCTCGCTCCACAATTTCCGCATCGGCACTGAGCGCATGCCGGCACCGGTCATTCACGCGTTCGGCATCATCAAGCGCGCCGCAGCCGAGGTTAATCTCGAACTCAAGTCACTCGACGCAAAACGCGCCAAAGCCATCATCGCAGTCGCCGACGACGTCGCCGCCGGCAAACTCGACGATCACTTTCCGCTGCTGGTCTGGCAGACAGGCTCGGGCACCCAGACCAACATGAATGTCAACGAAGTGATCGCCAACCGCGCCAATCTGACGCTCGGCAGCAAGCTCGGTTCTCGTGCGCCCGTGCACCCGAACGACCACGTCAATATGAGCCAGTCGTCAAACGACAGTTTTCCAACCGCGATGCATATTGCCGCCGCGACGGAGATTGCCGTGCTGCTCGATCCCGCGCTCGCTCATTTGCACGACGCGCTCCTCAAGAAAAGCAAGCAATTCGCCAAGATCGTCAAGATCGGGCGCACCCATACGATGGACGCGACGCCGCTGACCCTCGGTCAGGAATTCTCAGGATACGCGGCACAACTCCACTCAAGCCTCCGTCGCGTACGGCTCGGATTGAAGGAGCTTTACTTCCTCGCGCAAGGCGGCACCGCGGTCGGCACCGGTCTTAACTCGAAGAAACAATTCCCCAATAAATTCGCCAAACGCGTCGCCGCGATCACCCGCCTGCCGTTCGTTTCGGCCCCGAACAAGTTCGAGCACATGGCGGGACACGATGCTTATGTGTTTGCGCATGGTGCGATTACGTCTGCAGCGACCGCACTGTTCAAGATCGCCAATGACATTCGTTTTCTCGGCTCGGGTCCACGTTCCGGCCTGGGCGAACTGATTTTGCCAGCCAACGAACTCGGCTCCTCAATCATGCCGGGCAAAACCAATCCGACGCAGTCGGAGGCGTTGACGATGGTGTGCACGAAGGTGTTCGGCAACCACACCACGATCATGACGGCGGGTTCACAAGGCCACTTCGAACTCAATGTTTACAAGCCGGTGCTCGCCTATTGCATGTTGCAATCAATCCGCTTGCTGGCCGACGCCGCGCGCTCATTCGCCGACAACTGCGTGATCGGTATCGAGGCGAACGAGCCACGCATCCGCGAATTGATGGAGCGCTCGCTAATGCTGGTGACGGCGCTGTCGCCGAAGATCGGCTACGACAAGGCCGCCGCCGTGGCAAAGGCCGCTATGAAAAACGGTACGACGTTACGGCAAGAAGCCGTGCGACTGGGCTACATCACCGGGGGGGAATTCGACCGGATTGTGCGGCCCGAGAGGATGATCGGCCCGGCTGATCTGTAATTTTATATGTATTACAGACACTTACGGTGAATGAACCCATCC
>JAFAQJ010000004.1 GCA_019246455.1 Pseudolabrys sp. | reverse complement strand
ACGGTTAACGCGGCCTTAATGAGGCGGCAGCTTCGGACCCTCCTTTTACCCGCCATTAACCATACGCCCGGCAAAGTCTGCCTACCGGAACTTCGCCGCGAGCGGGCTTTCATGCCGATTTCTGACATACCGATCCTGTCAATGCTGCGCACGCGCCTCGAATGGCATCAGGAGCGCCAGCGCGTGCTCGCCGAGAACGTCGCAAATGCCGACACGGCGAACTTCCGGCCGCGCGATCTGTCGCAACCCAAATTCGAGCCGACGCAAGTGGCGATGGCGACGCCTGCGACGCAGGTTGCGCTCGCGCAGACACAAGGCGGGCACATCTCCGGCACCGGTCTATCAGCCTCGACATTTCGCACCGAGAGCCGCGGCCAATATGAAGTCCGGCCGACCGGCAATGCGGTGAGCCTCGAGGATCAGATGATGAAAATTGCGGCGAACCAGATGGATTACCAGGCCGCGACCGCACTCTACACGCGCAGTCTCAACCTGCTGAAGATCGCGCTCGGCAAACGCTGAGTGGCGCAAAGGGAAGGAGAGCATCCGTGGATTTCATCAAGACGATGGCGATTGCCACATCAGGTCTGCGCGCGCAGGCCGGCCGCATGCGGATCATCTCGGAAAATATCGCCAACGCGGATTCGACGCCGCAGAAGTCCGGCGCCGATCCCTATCGCCGTAAGATGATGACGTTCCGGTCCGATTTCGACCGCGAACTCGAAGCCAACACCGTCTCACTCGGGCGGGTCGCGACCGACGGTTCGGACTTCCGGGTCAAATACGAGCCGGGCCACCCGGCTGCCGACGCCAGCGGCAACGTCAGGTATCCGAATGTGAACTCGCTCGTTGAAATGACCGACATGCGCGAGGCGCAGCGGTCCTACGAGGCGAACGTCAACGTCATCGGCGCGACGCGGCGCATGATTCAGCGCACGCTCGACATCCTCAAAGCCTGAAGGGAATAGCTCATGGCTTCGCCCATTTCCGCTGCCAACGCCTACGCCGCCATCGCGCGGTTGACCAATCCCGCGAGCGCCGGCGACCTCGCGGGTGCCGCACCTCAAGGCGGCGGCGACTTCACCAGCGCGCTCAAGGAGGCTCTCGCTTCGGTCGCAGAGACGGGTCACAAGTCGGACGTGCAAACCAAGTCGCTGGTCAACGGCAAGGGCGATCTCGTCAATGTCGTGACGGCCGTGTCCGAAACCGAAGTCGCGA
Organism: Pseudolabrys sp.; assembly: GCA_019246455.1. Lineage (GTDB taxonomy): Bacteria > Pseudomonadota > Alphaproteobacteria > Rhizobiales > Xanthobacteraceae > Pseudolabrys. Next base: position 2,096 of record JAFAQJ010000004.1, on the reverse strand, counting down.
TCGACGCGGTGGTCGCGGTGCGCGACAAAGTCATCGCTGCCTACGAAGACATCATGAAGATGCCAATCTGAGGACTTGCGATGACCGGATCTGAAACGCTCGATGTTGCCCGCGACGCGATCACGACGCTGATCGTCGTGTCCTCGCCCGTCATGCTGGTCGGGCTAGCGGTGGGCCTGGCGATCTCGCTTTTGCAGGCGCTCACGCAAATCCAGGAAATGACCATCGCGTTCGTGCCGAAGATCATCGCGATCTTCGTTTCGCTGCTGATTGCCTTGCCCTTCATGGCCGAAAAAATGCACGCGCAAATGCTCCGCATCGCCGCGAAGATCATCACCGGCTGAAGGGTTTATGAAAGTCGACATCTCTTTCCTGCCGGCGCTTGCCGCGGCATTTTTGTTGGTGTTTGGGCGCGTCGGCACAATGATCATGTTGCTGCCGGGGGTTGGCGAATTAAGCGTTCCGGTGCGCGTGCGTTTGACGATTGCGCTGCTGCTGACCGCGATTTTGCTGCCGCTGCACCGCAACGCCTACACGATCGATCTTAAGGAACTGGGGCCCATCATCCTGATGCTGGGCCAGGAAATGCTGGTCGGCGCGATCCTGGGTCTCACGGCCCGGCTGGCGATCTCGGCGTTGCAGGTTGCGGGCTCGGTGGTAGCCCAGCAGCTCGGCCTCGGCTTCGTCACCGCGGTCGATCCGACGCAGAACCAACAGGGCATGCTGGTCGGCAATTTCCTAACCGTTCTTGGCGTGACGCTGATTTTTGCCACCGATCTCCATCATCTGGTGATCGCGGGGCTGAATGACAGCTACACGCTGTTTCATCCGGGCGAAATGCCGGTGACCGGCGACATGGCGCAACTCATCACACGCACGATCGGCACAGCTTTTAAGGTGGGCATCCAGCTTTCGGCACCATTTCTGGTATTCGGCCTGCTGTTCAACATCGGGCTTGGCGTGTTGTCGCGCCTGATGCCGCAGATGCAAGTGTTCTTCATTGGCCTGCCGCTCTCGATCATCCTCGGCCTGCTGCTGTTGTTGCTCGTGATCGGCGCGATGATGGGAATTTTCGTGGGTTACATCGAGAACGTACTCGGCCAGATCGCGCCGCATTCCTGATCCGGGGCGGCCATGGCCGACGAACAAAACAACACCGAACGCACAGAAGACCCAACACAAAAGCGCCTCGACGAGGCGCTCAAGCGCGGCGACGTCGTCAAGAGTTCGGAAGTCAACACCTGGTTCATCCTGGCGGGCGGCGCGCTAGTGCTCACCAGCTTCTCGAATGGCATGAGCGCGGATCTCAGCACCATGTTGCGCGGCCTGATTGCCAATGCGCATCAAATTCGGGTCGACGGCACAGCGCTATTGCGCTTGTCAGAGAAGATCGCCGGCGAGTTAGCGCTGGCGGTCGCCGTGCCGTTCATGTTGCTGATCCTTGCAGCGATCGGCGGAAATCTGATCCAGCATAAGTTCATCTGGGCAGTGGACTCACTCGCACCAAAGTTCAGCCGGGTTTCCCCGGCGGCCGGCTTCAAACGGCTGTTCTCCATGCAGGCCGTGGCCAATCTGCTCAAGGGGTTGATCAAGATCGTCGCGATTGGCGCGATCATGGGCGCGCTGATGTGGCCTGAGCGCGAAAAGATCCAGGAAGTGGTCTGGAGCGATCCGGCCAGCATCATGGCGCTTGTGAAAGCGCTAACGCTCAAGCTGATGGGCGCCGTGGTCGCGATCCTCGCCGTGGTCGCCGCCGCCGATTATCTGTTCCAGTACCGGCAATGGTACGAGCGGCAGAAGATGTCGATGCGCGAGATGAAGGAGGAGTTCAAGCAGTCCGAAGGCGATCCGATGATCAAGGGCCGCATCCGGGCGTTGCGTCAAAACCGCGCGCGCCGGCGCATGATGGCGGCGGTGCCCAAGGCCTCGGTGATCATCACCAACCCGACCCACTACGCCGTCGCCTTGCAATACGAGCGCGGCATGAACGCGCCGGTCTGCCTAGCCAAGGGCCAGGACCTGGTTGCATTGAAGATCAGGGAGATCGCCGGCGAGCACTCGATCCCGATCGTCGAGAACCCGCCGCTGGCCCGCGC
>JAFAQJ010000056.1 GCA_019246455.1 Pseudolabrys sp. | reverse complement strand
CGGGCCGCCGCGGAAGACCCGACCGCACTCACCAATCCTGTCGCATTGAGTGAGGCGTCGCTAGCGGAACTCTTGCGCAAGGCGCTTTGATCGTCAGAGTGCGTCGACCGCCTTGGCAAGGAGAGGCGCGAGGCGGCGTGCCATAGCCTTTTGCGACGCCCGATCGCGGATAAGGTCATTGCGGATTTCGATCATCAACGGCGCCAAGCCGCGGCGACACGCATGCCGCTCCAGCGTGTGATAGACGCCATGCGACACATTGTAGGGTTCGTTTAGACCGACGATGAGTTGAGGGTCTTTTGAAAGCGCCGCGGTGACGTGCCTCGCCAAGCGGTCGTCGGCGTCGTAAATGAATCCCAAGTGCCAGGGTCGCGTTTTGCCGCGCAGGATGGGCGTGAAGGAATGAACCGAGATCACGGCCTTCATGTCCAGTCGCTGATCCAGCTTTTGCTTCACGCTTCGGTGAAACGGCTCGTAAATGTGCTGGACGCGGCGAAGCCTTTCGGCGCTGCTTAAGGCGATGTTGCCGGGGATAGGCGCATGTTCTCCGTGTGTGACGATTGAGTCGGCGGCAGATGGGTCGCGGTTGAGATCAATGACCAACCGCGACACCGTGGCGTGAACAAGTGACGCATTCAGCATTTCCGCGAGGCCTCGGGCCACCTCTAATGCGCCGGGGTCCCACGCGATGTGGGTCGCTAAAATGTCGGAGCTTAAGCCAAGATCGGACAACTCCGCCGGCACGTGGTTCGAAGCGTGCTCGCAAATGATCAGCGCCGGGATCTCCCCATCGGGATTTTCGACGCGGGCATTAGCAATGTCATCAGGCATCTTTTCGACTCATGGCTTTCGGAATCCTTGTTCGCGGGGCTATTCGACCGCGCTCGCAGCAAGTGTTGAATGCTCGCATCACCTGCTCGGCGTAAAGCTTGGCGCGTTTTTCTTTTCCGCGCGCTCGGCGTCGGCCGCCACGCGCTCAAGCGCTAACTTCTGTTCCGCTGAGGGGCGGTCTGTTCGGTCGGACCCATCAACTCAGCCGGTACAACATGATTGAAAAAGTACAACCTTGTTGTATTCGGCGTTTCAAAATGGACCGAAATGCGATTAAACGGTACAGCATGAGACAGGCCCCAAAACATCAAATGACTGACAACTCACAAAAAGCTGTGAAGCACTCCCAGCTCGATAATCCGAATAATTAAAACGCTTCAAAGATTTGCAGCGTCTTGCCGCATGGCGTGACGTACTGCCCTAAGTACTTTTCGTCGACCTTATCTGTACGCGCTCATCCACTCAGCGGACCGGCCGGCCGCAGGCTGCCGACCTCCATGTCGTTCCAATTACGCAGCGTCGGCCGCGCCAACGCCACCAACGCGTCGGCCTTGATAAATTGCTGGAGCGTCGCCGCCACCATGACTTCGGCCGCGCGAGCGGCCCCGTCGTCGCATTTCACCGCGATCCCTAGTCCCGCGCTCGGCAGCGCTGCCACATAAACGCCTTCTGCGCCCGTCTTGATAAAGATACCAGCGCCAAAGCACGACATGACCCTCGTACAGAAGCGCTCAGTTCCCGCGACGTACCAGGGATGCGTCGCGCAAGCCTCGCGCAGCCGGGCGGCGGCCTTCGCCCGTTCCGGCTCCAGACCAACACCCGTGCCAAAGCGCGCGAAGCCTTTGGCCAGTGCCGACAGCGGCATGGCCCAGGTGGGCGCCGAGCAGCCATCGACGGCGCGGCGATCGTCGGAGAGCGTGGCGCTGGTCAATTGCTCCATCGTGGCGCGTACCAAACGCTGCACGGGATTATCGGGCAGGATATAGGAGTCACGCTCGGCTTCGAGCGCACAGGCGACACACAGGAAGCCGGCATGCTTGCCTGAGCAATTATTGTGGATCGCACCCGCCGTGCCGCCGCTGCGTGCCAGATCCTGTGCGGCTTTCTGATCCCTCGGCCATTGGGCGCCGCACTTGAGCGCATCGGCGTCTAGCCCGGCTTGCCGAAGCATCCGCTTGGCAGTGGCCACGTGATCAGGTTCGCCGGTATGCGAAGCGCAAGCCAGCGCCAGCTCCTGCGGTCCGAGGCCAAATCGGTCGGCTGCGCCGCTCTCCACGAGCAGTAGCGCCTGTAAGGCCTTCACCGCGGAGCGGGGATAACACGGCAATTCGACGTCGCCGAAGGTCAGCACCGCCCTACCATCCGCGTCAACGACGGCGACGCTACCGGTGTGCCGGCTTTCCACCCGGCCACCGCGCATGACCTCAACCAGGACCGGATTACCCATTGTTCATGCGCACGTTGAGCTGTTGCTGTGGTTGCGAAGTGAACCACCGACAATACCTGTCATGGACGCCACCGCAATGCGCCACGGTATGAAACACTGTAATGTCGGGACTTTCGATTACCTTTTTGATGCCGGTAACCGAGGGGGCTATACTTGCGATCGCGCGGGAGATGGTGGCGCGCGACCCTAGGGTTATGGGCGGCGAGGCCTGGGGAGGAAATCGGTGGCGCAGCAATTTTAGTCGCCGCCATACAGTGCCGAGCCTCGTTCTCGAAATTGTTTCGCAATCCGTTGGCAGATCGGGGAAGGTATCATGACCAAGTACGCCGCGCAGATTGTCACTTGTGTCTTGCTCACGTTGGGTGCGGTTGCGCCAGCGTCGGCGCAGACTTTAAATACCGTCAAAACTCGCGGCATGCTGCACTGTGGTGCCAACAACGGCTTGGCCGGGTTCGGTATTCCAGATGCGCAGGGGAATTGGACTGGGTTTGATGTTGATTTTTGCCGCGCGATTGCGGCTGCGATCTTTAATGATCCTACCAAGGTGAAGTTTTTCCCGACCACGGGCAAAGACCGTTTCACGGTACTTCAAGCCGGTGACATCGATGTTCTGGCGCGCAATACGACCTGGACGTCCTCGCGCGACAGCGCGCTCGGCTTGAATTGGGTCGGCATTAATTATTTCGATGGTCAGGGATTTGTCGTCAAAAAATCGTTGAACATTAAATCGGCGCGGGAACTCGACAGTGCTTCAATCTGCGTCGCGCAAGGCACCACGACAGAACTCAATCTTGCCGATTATTTCCGCGCCAATAACATGAAATACAAGGCGGTCACTTTTGAATCGAATGATGCGACGGTGAAAGCCTACGAAGGTGGGCGGTGCGATGCCTTCACGACCGATGCTTCAGGTCTATATGGCGAACGGATGAGGTTCGCCGCGCCCGACGAACATGTGATCCTGCCCGAGATTATTTCTAAGGAGCCCCTAGGCCCTGTTGTGCGTCATGGGGATGACCAGTGGTTCGACATCGTCAAATGGGTCCATTTT
>JAFAQJ010000350.1 GCA_019246455.1 Pseudolabrys sp. | reverse complement strand
GCCGAGGCGGGCGAAGATCGAGATCAGCGAGGCGCCGAAACCAAGGGCGACCAGTGCGTCGATCACGGTGCGGTCATTCGGAGCCTTGCCGAGCGCGCCGGTGAGGAATAGGAAATAACCCGCGACGCCGAGGAGCGCGAGGCCAGCCACGAACATGCCGGTGATGGCGCCCGACTTGAAGGCCAGCTCGAGGCCGCCAGCGAGTGATTTGATCGCGGCCTGCGCGGTGCGCACATTGGCGCGAACCGAGACATTCATGCCGATGAAGCCGGTGGCGCCGGAGAGCGCCGCGCCAATTAGGAAGCCGAGCGCGACGAGCCAGCCGAGCGTGAAGCCGACCAGAACAAAGATCACGGCACCGACGATGGCGATGGTGGTGTATTGACGCTTGAGATAAGCCTGCGCACCCTCGCGCACGGCATTGGAGATTTCTTGCATTTTCTTGCTGCCGGCATCGGCGCCCAGAACGCTGCCGATCGCCCAGATCCCGTACAGGATCGCGAGCACGCCACAGCCGACGATCACCCACAAAGTAGTCATGGTGGCCAAACCTCGATTTTTGATTGGTACGGGCGGGAAAACGCTCCCGCCGGACCAGGAGCGTCGAGGATGGCCGCTTTTGTGGGCGCTTCACCCCGACCGGAAAAGCGCGCGGTCTATGCCAGAAAGTTCAGCGGAAGGCAACTTTTTGGTACCGCCTGTGCGTAGACGATGGCTCAAGCCGCCTTCCGCCGTTTCTGCATCGACTGCCAGGCCAAGAGGACGACAGCGAGCAAGACCGACGGAAAGATCACCTCATTGACCGTGTGCCATCCGAATGAGGCCAGCAATTGGCCTGAGGTGAAGGAGCTGATTGCCATGCTGCCGAAGATCAGAAAGTCGTTGAAGGCCTGAACCTTGTTGCGTTCGTGGGGCCGATGGCACTGCGTGACCAAAGTCGTCGCGCCGATGAAAGAAAAATTCCAGCCAAGCCCGAGCAGGACAAGACCGGTCCAGAAGTGGCCGACGGTAAGACCAGACAAGTCCACCGCCCCTGCCGCCACCAGTAGTGCCAATCCAAAACTGGTCACACGCTCGACGCCGAAGCGGCTGATGAGGCTGCCGGTGACGAAACTCGGCGCGTACATCGCAAGCACGTGCCACTGGATGCCCAGCGCGGCGTCGGTGACGGTGAGCCCGCAACCGACCATCGCCAGCGGCGCCGACGTCATCACCATGTTCATCATCGAATAGCTGACGACGCCGCAGGTCACCGCGATGATGAAGCGCGGCGTCAATGCGATGTGGCCGAGCTTGCGCGCCGGCTCGGCGTGGCGCTGTGCGGCGCGCGGCACTTTGACGAACTGCAGTACGAGCGCGGCGAGCAGCGCACAGGCCGATTGGCCGAGATAGCTTGCGGCAAACAGATGCGGCGACAGCAAATCCTTGGTGAAGATGACGAGTTGTGGACCAATGACGGCGGCAAACACACCGCCGGCCAGCACCCACGAAACGGCCTTCGGACGGAAATGCTCGCTCGCGGTATCGGCCGCGGCAAAACGATAGGATTGATGCGCGGCGGCATAGAGCCCGCCACAAAAAGTGCCGAGGAGCAGAATCCAGAACGACCCGCCCATGGTCGCCGAATAGGAGATCAGGCCCGACAGGACGCCGAAGAACGAGCCGACCTGCAGCGCCGCGCGGCGGCCGAATTGCCGCGCCAGGACTCCGAGCGGGAGGGTGCCAAGCCACATTCCGAGCACCATGAACGTGATCGGCAGCGTCGCCAGACCTTTGTCAGGCGCCAGCACGGAGCCGATGATGGCGCCGGTCGAGACAATGACGGTGTTGTTGCCGCCTGCTAAAGCTTGCGCGACTGCCAGCACCCGCGCGTTGCGCCGCGCTAGTGCGTCGTCAATGCCAGTATCGCTGGTGGTGACCGTGGCGGCGCTCGAGGCAACCGTCGACATGAATCATCTCCCGGAGGCGGCGTTTGTAGCCGCCTATTCCAGGATTGGCCACCGCGCTGAGCGCAGAGCTGTTGCGACCTACTTCTTGCGGCGGAAGGCCCACGCGCCGGGATGACGAATCTCGGCGTCACGCGCCGCTGCCGGAGAGGCGGCTCCGATCTGACCGAGCGACGCCCGCAACTCCTCGATCATCAGATCGATCAGATGCACCGGGCCGTCGTCGCCCATGGCGCCGACCGACCACAGGAACGCCTTGCCGGCGAAGGCGGCCTGCGCGCCGAGCGCGAGCGCGCGCATCACGTCCTGGCCGCTGCGCACGCCGGAATCCAGCAAGATGGTAGCCTTCTTGCCGACCGCCGCGGCGATCGCAGGCAGACAATCGATCGATGGCGCCAGCGCTTCGATCTGGCGGCCGCCGTGGTTCGACACCCAGATGCCCTCAATGCCGAGCGATACCGCCTTCTCGGCGTCTTCCGGATGGAGGATGCCCTTGAGCGCGAGTGGCCCCTTCCACTTGTCTCTGTATCGCGCGATCTCATCCCAGGTGAAGATGCCGCCCATGTTCTGGCGCGCGAAGCGAATGGTCTCATTGGTCGTCGGACTCTGGCCAGCATACGGACCAATCGTGGCAAAGCGCGGATATCCGTCGGTGAGCAGCGCCATCAACCATTTCGGACGCTTGAGCATCTCGTAGATCATCCGTGGGGTCGGCTTGAATTCGCCGCCTAAGCCCGCATAGCTCTCGCGGGTACGCGTGGTGCGCATCGGCACGTCGACGGTGAGCGCGAGCACGTGGACGCCGGCGGCTTGCGCGCGGCGAATGAGATCAAAACCGATCGCATGCTCGTTCTTCCAGAAGCGATAGAGCTGAAGCCAGAACACGTCGGGCGCGACTTCGGCGACCTGCTCGATGGTCGCGCCACCGGCAACGCCGAGTGTGTAGGGCACGCGCGCAGCCTGCGCCGCGCGTGCCATCGCGAGGTCGGCGGCCGGCCATACCAGCGACGGCCCGCCCATCGGCGCAATGCCGAGCGGCGCCGAATAGCGCTTGCCGAACAGTTCGACTTCGACCGGCGGCGGCACCGATAGCGCGCCATAACGCGGCACGATCTTGATGTTGTCGAACGCCGACCAGTTGTGGGCGATGCCGACATCGGCGCCGGCGCCGGTGTCGCCATATTCATAGGCAAACAGCGGGACTTTCTTCGGCGCGGCGCTACGCAGATAGGCCGAGCTTGGGAACGCCATGTGCCGCTTTTTGTAGTCGGCGTGTTGCGCATAAATGTTGAGCGGGGCTGTGCTGCCCGACACTTCCGCCGCCGGCGCCGTGGTTTTTTTGCTGCCGCGCTTTTTCACGTTTTTGGGCGTCATGCCGTGCATTTCAAGTCCCCTATTTTGCGTGGGCCACTATAGCGCGTCTCGTACGCTCAGAAATGGCTGAAAGAGCCGTGGGCGAATTCGAGTTTTTGTCCTTGCGTATCGCGGATCACCAGCCCCTCGCCCGCGCCGACCGTGCCGATTTCAGTCAGCGAAACGCCGGCTTTATCCGAGGCGGCCTTAAAGGCTTCGGCCTTGTCGCGCGCAACCGTACACACAATTTCGTAATCGTCGCCGCCGGTGAGGATCGTTTCGATCAGCGCCGGCGCGGCGGCGAGCGCCCCTTTTGCCGCGTCCGACAACGGAACCTTGACGGCGTTAATTTCGCCCGCCACCCCGGAGACACGGCAGAGCTTCGCAAGATCTCCGGCAAGCCCATCCGAGATGTCCATCGCCGCGGACGCGTACATGCGCAAGGCCTCGGCCGCCGCGTTGCGCGGCTGCGGCAAAAGGTAACGCGCGAGGAGATGATCGCGCTGCGCGGCGGAGAGTTTCGGCAGTTCGGCGCGACGCGCCTTGAGGCCGAGCGCGGCGTCGCCGATCGTGCCGGTCACCATGATCTTGTCGCCCGATTTGGCGCCGGCGCGGCGCACCATCGTTCCCTCCGGCACCGCGCCGAACATCGCGACCGAAACCGTGATCGGCCCCGGCGTGCGGTCGGTGTCGCCGCCAAACAATGGACAGCTAAATGCGCCGATGTCGGCCTTGAGACCGTCGCAGAATGCCGCAAGCCAAGTTTCACCGACGTCGCGTTGCAGCGCGAGGGACACGAGGAAGCCAAGGGGACGTGCGCCTTTGGCCGCGAGGTCCGACAGATTGACCCGCATCGCCTTCTGCGCGACGCGGTCGGCCGGGTCTTCGGGGAAGAAGTGAACACCACCGATGATCGCGTCGGCCTTGAGCACGAGATCGCAGCCCGCCGGCGGCTTGATGAAGGCAGCATCGTCCGAAAGTCCGAGCGCGCCGGGATGCGTGGCGAGCGGCTTGAAGAAACGCGCAATCAGGCGATCTTCCGTCGAGCCGTGATCGTCGCGCGTTGCCATCGCTAACCCGTGGCGCGGCCGAACTCCGCCGGCCGTAACTGCCGTGCCAACTGATCGAGCACGGCATTGACCATGCCGGTTTCGTCACGTTCGACGAAGGCCGCGGCAACGTCGGCATATTCGGTGACGATCACGCGGGCTGGCACATCCTTGCGGTTGGCCAGTTCGTAAGCGCCGGCGCGCAACGCCGCGCGCAGAACGGTCTCAATGCGCTTGAGTGGCCAGCCTTTGGACAAAGCCTCGTCGATCATCGGATCGAGCGCGCGCTGGTCGGCGACGACGCCTTTGACGATCTCGCGGAAATAGGCGGCTTCGGCCGGCAGATACTGCGCGCCTTCGACCTCCTGCCCGATCCAGTGGCTTTCGAACTCGGCGAGGATGTCGTTCAATCCGGTACCCGCGAGGTCCATCTGGTAGAGCGCCTGCACCGCGGCGAGTCGAGCCGCGCCGCGCTGGTTCGCCTTGCGGGTGCCGTCTTTGGCGTTGAGCGGCGCGGCGGGCATCAGCGTTTCGCCAGTTCGCGTTTGAGGCCGATCAGCGCCAACGTAGCGCGTGCCGCCTCGCCGCCTTTGTTGCCTTCTTCGGGATTGGCGCGGGCTTCGGCCTGCGAATTGGTGTCGACCGTCAGGATGCCGTTGCCGAGCGGCAATTTCTGCGCGACCGCGAAATCCATCAGGGCGCGCGCCGACTGCTCAGCAACGATCTCGAAATGCAACGTATCGCCGCGAATGACGCAGCCGAGCGCCACCGCGCCGTCATAGGGTTGCTTCTTACGCTGCGCCGCTTCGGTACCAATCGCGATCGCAGCAGGAATTTCGAGCGAACCCGGCACCGTAATGACATCGAACGAAGTGTTCGCGTCCTTCAACGCCTGACTGGCGCCGGCGAGCAGCTGATCAGCAATCGCTTCGTAGTAGCGCGCTTCGACGATCAGAACGTGTGCGCGCCTGCCCGAGCCCTTACCAATTTTGGCCGGTTTTGTGCTGTGCCGCTGCACCATGATCCGCCTCCGCTACGGCGCGGTGGTAACAAGCGAGCGAGCGGCGAACAAGGGCTCAGCCGGTCTCGGCCAAACGCGCGGCATAGCGCGCCATCGTGTCGATTTCGAGGTTGACGTCGTCGCTGACGCGCAATCCACCGAGCGTCGTGACCGACAAAGTGTGTGGAATAATGAGGACAGAAAACGTATCGCCTACGGCGTCGTTAACGGTCAGCGATACACCGTCGAGCGCGACCGAACCCTTGGACGCAACGAAACGCATCAATGCAGGCGGCGCGCGGAACAAGAGGCGGGCGCTGTCGGTCAGCTCCTCGCGCGCTACGAGCTTCGCCAAGCCATCGACGTGGCCGGCGACCAGATGGCCACCGAGTTCGTCGCCCATCTTCAAGGCGCGCTCGAGATTGAGCCGCGTGCCCTGCTTCCATCGCCCGGCCGTGGTCAGCGCGAGCGTCTCGGCTGCGGCATCGACCGCAAACCAAGTGCGAACATCTTCGCCAACCTCGACCACTGTCAAGCATACGCCGGCGCAAGCGATCGACGCGCCGTCCGCAATCGAAGCGCGCGGATAAGAGCAGCCGATCTTGATGCGATGCAGGTTGTCGGCACGCCGGTGGACCGAGATGATCTCGCCAACGTCCGTCACGATGCCGGTGAACATCAGGCGCGCTCGAAATAGTCGACGCGGTCTGTGCCGATCAGTTGGGCACCGCGCGATTTGAGCTTAGGAGATTTCACGAATTCATCGAGCGACAACCCTTCGAGCGCATCGATGCCGTCGTCCCCGATGACCGCCTCGCTACGAAGGATGACGGCTTCATCAACCAGATCGGCCTTGACGAAACTCGCGGCCACTGTGGGGCCGCCTTCGACCATCAGCCGCGTAATGCCTTCACCAGCCAAGGCATGCAGCACTTCGGTGAGATCGAGACGGCCCTTGTGCTGGCCGACGCGAAAGACCTTCGCGCCGCGCTGCGCGAGAATGTCCCCGGCGATTTCCGATGCGGAGCGCGAGGCGAACACCCAGGTCGGATTCTCTCGCACCGTCGCCATCACGTGGCTCGCGATCGGCAGCTTGAGCTGACTGTCCAGCACGACGCGCACCGGCGAACGTTCGAACATGCCGGCCAAACGGCAGGTCAGCGCCGGGTTGTCCGAGAGAACGGTGCCGATGCCCACGAGGATCGCATCGCTCTGCGCGCGCCATTGCCAAACCCGTTCGCGCGTCAAGGCACCCGTGATCGCGACCGGTTTACGACCCGCCAGCGCGACCTTGCCGTCCGCCGACACCGCGAGCTTCAGCGTAACGTGCGGACGGCCTTGCGTCTTAAGGCGGATATGGCCGGCGTGAATGTGACGCGCTCCCTCGCCACCCAGCCCTACATCGACTTGAATCTTTCTCTCGCGTAGCCGCGCATGGCCCTGTCCCGCAACCTCGGGATTTGGATCTTCCATCGCGGATACGAAGCGCGCGATGCCGGCCCGGATGATCGCGTCAGAACAGGGTGGAGTCTTACCTTTGTGCGAGCACGGCTCGAGCGAGACATACATCGTCGCGCCCTCGGCAGCTTTACCCGCACGTTTGAGCGCCTGCGTTTCGGCGTGCGGACGGCCGCCCTGCTGGGTCCAGCCCCGGCCGAGAATGATGCCGTCTTTCACGATCACCGCGCCGACCGCGGGATTAGGCCACGTCTGACCTAGCTCGCGCTTGCCGAGCGCCAGTGCCATCTGCATGAAGTGTTCGTCAAGTGCCGGATCGGCGGCCAAGACCGGCGCAGGGGTCGGAGCGGCAACGTCGCTCATTTGCGCACGGGCGCCGCCGGCTTGTCTTCGTCGCCGGACAGTTCATCAAGCGCCGCTTGGAAATCCTTGGCCTCGCGGAAATTCCGATAGACCGAGGCAAACCGCACATAGGCGACGTCGTCCAGTTCACGCAGATGATCGATCACCATTTCGCCGATTACCTCGGAAGAAATCTCGCTTTCACCCTGGCTCTCTAGTTCGCGCACAATCTTCGAGACAGTCTGCTCGACGCGATCGGGGTCCACCGGCCGCTTGCGCAACGCGACCTGCACCGACCGCATCAGCTTGTCGCGATCGAAGGGCACGCGGCGGCCGTTGCGCTTGATCACCGTCAGTTCGCGCAACTGCACGCGCTCGAATGTCGTAAAACGAAAGTTGCAGGTCAGGCAGACGCGGCGGCGGCGGATCACCGCCGAATCCTCGGTCGGTCGCGAGTCCTTCACCTGCGTATCGAGACTTCCGCAGCTCGGGCAGCGCATGAAGGCTTAATCCTGATAAATCGGGAAGCGAGAGATCAGCTTCTTCACCTTGTCGCGCACCGTTGACTCGACCAGGGAATCTTCCTGAGCGCCTTTTTGCGACAACACGTCGAGCACTTCGACGATCAGCTCGCCGACATGGCGGAATTCGGCAATGCCGAAGCCGCGCGTGGTACAGGCTGGCGTGCCGAGCCGGATGCCGGACGTTACCGTCGGCTTCTCGGGATCGAATGGGATGCCGTTCTTGTTGCAGGTGATGTGGGCGCGGCCGAGCGCCAGTTCGGCGACTTTGCCGGTGAGGCGCTTGGGCCGTAGATCGACCAGCATCAGATGCGTGTCGGTACCGCCGGAGACGATATCAAGGCCCTTTGACTTGAGCGTTTCCGACAGCGCTTTGGCGTTCTCGACGACGTTCTTCGCATAGACCTTAAAGCTCGGGCGCAGCGCCTCGCCGAACGCGACGGCCTTCGCGGCAATCACATGCATCAGGGGGCCGCCCTGCATGCCGGGGAACACAGCCGAATTGAGTTTCTTGGCCAACTCCTCGTCGTTAGTGAGGATCACGCCGCCGCGCGGTCCGCGTAACGTCTTGTGCGTCGTGGTGGTGACGACATGCGCATGCGGAAATGGCGACGGATGGGCACCGCCGGCCACAAGGCCCGCAAAGTGCGCCATGTCGACCATCAGATAAGCACCGACGCTGTCGGCGATTGCGCGGAATTTCTTGAAGTCGATGATACGCGGATAAGCCGATCCGCCCGCAATGATGACCTTTGGCTTATGTTCCTTGGCGAGCTTTTCGACCTCTTCCATGTCGATGCGATGATCATCGCGGTGCACATTGTAGGGCACCGGCTTGAACCATTTGCCCGACATGTTGATCGACATGCCGTGGCTGAGATGGCCGCCGGCCGCTAGATTAAGGCCCATGAAAGTATCGCCGGGCTGCATCAGCGCGAAGAATACCTCTGCATTGGCGGAAGCGCCCGAATGCGGCTGGACGTTCGCGAACTTACAGCCGAACAACTTGGTGACGCGCTCGATCGCCAGCCGCTCCACGATGTCAACGTATTGGCAGCCGCCGTAATAGCGCTTCCCCGGCAGGCCCTCGGCGTATTTGTTGGTGAGGACCGAACCCTGTGCCTCAAGCACGGCCTTGCTGACGATATTCTCCGAAGCAATCAGCTCGATCTCATCGCGCTGGCGGCCGAGCTCGAGCTTGATGGCGTCGGCGATTTCCTTGTCGACGCCGCCGAGCGGCGCCGTGAACATCGTTTCTGGATTAGCGGCGGGCGCGGTCGTTGAAGTCGCCGGCATCGGATTCTCCGTGGGGATACGGCGGAATACCATATCCCCCGACGCAGCGCCAAGCGCTGGCGGCGATTATACCCACTGCCGCAACATCTAGGGGGCATGGCGCACAAGAAAAGGGCCCCGGCATTACCGCCGGGGCCAAGGTTACCCACCAGATGAACTCAAACTCGATTTTCCTGCCCTTCCCGAAACCGTCCCCACGGTTCCGAGAACGGACGATTTAGAGGCGATAAAGAATCTGGTCCGTCCAGAACCGTTCGAGGCGGTGCAGAGACTTGTTGAGTGTCGAGAATTCGTCGGCATTGATGCCGCCGACCTGCTCCACCGTGCGCACGTGCTTTTGGTAGAGCGCCTCGACGATGTCGCGCACTTCCTGGCCTTTCTCGGTCAGCTTGATACGAACCGAGCGGCGGTCGACACGCGAGCGCTGATGATCGAGGAAGTTCATCTCGACCAGCTTCTTGAGGTTGTAAGAAACGTTGGAGCCGAGATAGTAGCCGCGCGTGCGCAGCTCACCGGCCGTCAGCTCCTTGTCTCCAATATTGTACAGCAGCAACGCCTGCACCGAATTGATGTCGGCGCGGCCGCGGCGATCGAATTCGTCCTTAATGACGTCGAGCAAGCGGCGATGCAGCCGCTCAACCAACGTC
>JAFAQJ010000235.1 GCA_019246455.1 Pseudolabrys sp. | reverse complement strand
ACGTGCAGCGACGGCGCCGTGCAATCGAATCCGATGTAGCCGGTAATTTTTCCTGCTTTGGCAAGCGCGTCGAGTGCATCGGGTTCGGAAACCTGATGGATGAATCCCCGGCTCGCCAGAATGTTAAGGAAGTCGGATTTATAGGCGCTCATGCGCGATAAGGGCCTTGTCACTGCACGGTTGCCGGTGGTGTAACAGGTCCGGTATCGGATTCAAACTTTTCGAAACGGTCGGGGGACGTAATTGCGGGCGATCGGGTTGATGAGCGGGACGTCATTCGACGGCGTCGACATCGCATTGATCGAGACGGATGGTGAGCGCGTGGAGGCACTGGGCCCGGTGGGGTACAGGCCTTATTCTGACGACGAACGCTCGTTGTTGCGGCAAGCGTTGTCGGAAGGTGCCTCCCTTAAAGATCGCGAGTCGCGCCCTGGGGTTTTGCGGGAGGCCGATGAATTTGTGACGCGCGTTCATGCCGAAACGGTCGAGAAGTTCCTGGGCGACGAAAAACTCGGCCGTATCGACATCGTTGGATTTCACGGTCAGACGGTCATTCATAAACCTCAGACCAAGCTGACCGTCCAAATCGGCGACGGCGCCGCTCTCGCGAAGCGCCTTGGTGTTCCGGTCGCTTACGACTTCCGCCAGGCGGACGTGGAGAGCGGCGGGCAGGGCGCGCCGATCGTGCCGATTTTTCATCAGGCCTTGGCGCGCGATCTGGCGCGGCCGCGTCCAATCGCTGTTCTCAATATTGGCGGTGTTGCTAACGTGACATATGTCGATGGCGGCGACCCTGTTGCGTGTGACACGGGTCCTGGCAATGCCTTGATTGACGATTTCATGCGCGCTCGGACCGGAGCGCCCTACGACAATTTCGGCGACGTTGCCGCGACGGGAACGCCAGACTACGCATTCATCGCCAATACTCTCAAAAATCCATTCTTTGATCAAAAGCCTCCGAAGTCGCTCGACCGCAACGCATTTTCTTTTGGCAACATCGGTCTTCCGGACTTCTCTGTCTCGGATGGAGCGGCGACACTCTCGGCGTTGACGGTCGAAGCAGTGGCGCGGATTGTTCCTTACCTTCCGGCGGTCCCGAAATCATGGATCGTTGCTGGAGGCGGTGCCCGCAACAAGACGCTCATGAAAATGTTGGGCGAGCGGCTTAAGCCGGGCACCGTCGAAACTGCCGATGAAGCTGGATGGTCGGCCGACGCGCTAGAGGCGCAGGCGTTTGCGTTTCTTGCCGCGCGGGTGGTGTGCGGCAAGCCGATCACGTTTCCGAAAACAACGGGTGTCGCCTCGCCGATGACCGGCGGTGTAGTCGCAAAGCCGTGATGGTGGAGAAGAAATTGATGTCGATGTTCGATCTCAAGGGCAAAGCAGCGTTTGTCACCGGCGGTAACGGTGGTATCGGTCTTGGCATGGCCAAAGGCCTGGCGGCTGCCGGCGCAGCGGTGGCTATCGGCGGGCGTAACAGGACTAAGGCCGACGCCGCGCTCGCCGAGCTTAGTAAATTTGGCGCGAAAGCTGAATTCATCGAGCTCGACGTGCTGAAAGAATCATCCTGCCGCGCGGCAGTCGACAACGCTGCGTCGACGTTCGGACACCTGGACATTCTGGTCAATAATGCCGGCACCAACATTCGTAAGCAGCCGGAAAATCTGCCAACGCAGGATTGGCACACGGTTCTCGATACGAATTTGACGAGCGCGTTTGTCTGTTCGCATGCCGCATATCCGCATATGATCAGAGCAGGCGGCGGCAAGATCATCAACATCGGATCGATGATGTCGATTTTTGGCGCCCCTTACAGTGTCGCTTACGCCGCGAGCAAAGGCGGCATCGTACAGATGGCGCGCGCGATGGCGACTGCATGGGCCAAGAACAACATTCAGGTCAACTCGGTGCTGCCGGGATGGATCGACACTGAATTGACGCAAGGTGCGCGCCGCGAAGTCGAAGGCCTGCATGATCGTGTGCTTGCCCGCACGCCCGCGCAGCGGTGGGGCCATCCAAACGATTTCGCAGGGATCGCCGTGTTTCTGGCGTCGTCGGCGTCGGACTTCGTTACAGGTACTGCGATCCCGGTCGACGGCGGCTATTCGATTCTGGGTTAGTTGAGATTTTATGCCTGTTCGTCGGATCGACCATATCTTGATCGCCATGCCGCCCAGTCGAGAGGCGGATGCGCGGGCCTTTTACGGCGGTATCTTGGGTCTCAAGGAGAGGATAAAGCCGGACAAGCTCGCGGCGCGGGGCGGTTGCTGGTTCGAAAGCGGTTCGCTTCAGGTGCATCTGGGCGTCGAAAAAGATTTTCGGCCTGCGCGCAAGGCGCACCCCGCGTTCATCGTCGACAACCTATTTGAAATCGTGGATATGGCGGAGAAAGCCGGCTTTCGGGTGACGGCTGATGAGCCGCTCGAAGGATGTGAACGGCGCCACGTCGATGATCCTTTCGGCAATCGGATCGAATTAATCGAACCGCATAAAATTTAAATTACGGCGGGCAGATGTATCCCGCACCGTCCGGATTGGGAAAACATCCTACCGACGCTGGCAATACGTGCTTGGGCAGCCACAGGACAACCGATGGGAAGTAGATCGCGAACGCGATCGTTGCAAAGAACACGATGTAGATAGGGGCCGCCGCGCGCAATGCATGTGAGAAGCGCACGCCTACGAACTTCGAAGCCATTAGAAGGACAAGCCCGTAAGGCGGCGTAATAAGCCCGAACGCGAGCGTCGCTATGAGCACGACCCCCATATGCACTGGATTGATGTGTCCGGCGTCGGTCAGTGCATTCACCAACGGCATGAAGATAATAATGGTCGGCACCGGCTCGATGAAATCGCCGATCACCGTAAACAGCGCAACCATCAGCAGCATGATGAGATGCGGATCGTTGCCTGCGATGGCGGTAATCCAATCAGCGATGACGATTGCCCCGCGCAGATACGCGAACAGCCATCCGAACGCGTTGGCTGCCCCGATGGTAATCAGCGGCAGCGAGAAGATCAGGCCGGCGAGGCAGAAGTCATACGGAATGCGCTTGATGTGGCCGCGGTTGAGCGCGGGGATCACGACCGTGATGATCCAGATCACCGCGACGACGCCAGCCTCCGTCGGCGTGAACCAGCCGGTCAGGATGCCGCCGAGCAGGATCACCGGGATCATCAGCGGCAGCGCGGCGTCGCCTGCAGCGAACGCGACCTGCTTCAGCGGCGCGCGCGGCTTGCGCAGGCCGGAGGGTCCGAAGAAATAGCAGTAGATCATCAGGCCGAAGCCGATCATCAATCCCGGCACCACGCCTGCCATGAACAGACCGGCGATCGAGACGTTGCCGACCGCGCCATAGACCA
>JAFAQJ010000177.1 GCA_019246455.1 Pseudolabrys sp. | reverse complement strand
CTGTCGAAGGAGCAACATGCCGTCGCTAATGAGCGCGCGGCCGAGCGAGGCTTGAGCGACCGCGCCGAGTTCCGCCTCCAGGACTATCGCGACATCGACGAAAAATTCGACCGCATCGTTTCAGTCGGCATGTTCGAGCACGTCGGCGTCAATCATTACGACGCCTATTTCAGGAAATGCGCCGAACTGCTCGATCATGATGGGGTGATGGTGCTGCACTCGATCAGCCGTTCGGAAGGCCCGGGCATCACCAATCCGTGGATTGCCAAATACATCTTCCCGGGCGGCTATATCCCGGCGCTATCGGAAGTGTTGCCGGTGATCGAGCGCAATGGACTTCTAGTTACGGATATCGAAATCCTGCGTCTGCACTATGCCGAGACGCTCAAAAACTGGCGCGACCGTTTCCTCGCCCACCGCGAGGAAGTCGAAAAGATTTACGACAAGCGCTTCGTGCGGATGTGGGAATTTTATTTAGCGGCGTCGGAAATGTCGTTCCGCGAACAGAACATGATGGTGTTCCAGATCCAGCTCACCAAGCGTCAGGGCGTGGTGCCGATCACCCGCAACTACATCACTCGCGAAGAAGACAAGCTGCGCAAGCTCGAAGGCGAGCGCCGCCCGCCACTGCGGCTCGCCGGCGAGTAGGTCAAGCGCAAAGCCGAAATTCTGCACAGCGCCTGTGCGTATCTCGCGCCGGCTTTGGGATTGTGGATTGCGGGACAACGGCTTTGGCCGGCCGTGACCCCCGCCATCACCGTGCTACCACAATCATGGTTAAGCACGGTTATCCATGTCTCCCGCTGATTCGTCCGCTCTGCGGCAGGTCAACGATCCTGCCCCATCGTTCCGTTCCGCGCCCCATAACATCGAGGCGGAGCAGGCGCTGCTCGGCGCGATCCTCGTCAACAATGAGGCGTTCTATCGCGTCTCGGATTTCCTGGAGCCGCAGCATTTCTTCGAGCCTATCAACCAGAAGATTTACGAGCTGTCGCGCGACCTGATCCGCGCCGGCAAGATCGCGACCCCAATCACGCTCAAGACCTTCCTCGACGCCAATGTCGATATCGGCGGCATCACCGTCGCGCAATACCTGGCGCGGCTCGCCGCCGAGGCCACCACCATCATCAACGCCGAAGACTACGGCCGCACGATCTACGACCTCGCGGTGCGCCGCTCGCTAATCATCGTCGGCGAGGACATGGTCAATGTCGCCTACGACGCGCCCGTCGATTTTTCGCCGCGCGATCAGATCGAGGAAGCTGAGCGGCGGCTCTACGAACTGGCCGAAAGTGGCCGTTACGACGGCGGCTTCCAGCGCTTCGCCAATGCGCTGACCAGCGCCGTCGACATGGCGGCGCATGCCTATCAGCGCGACGGCAAATTATCGGGACTTGCCACCGGCCTCGAGGATCTCGACCGCATGATGGGCGGCCTCCAGCCTTCGGACCTGATCATCCTCGCCGGACGTCCCGGCATGGGCAAATCGGCACTGGCGACCAACATCGGCTACAACGTCGCCAAGGCCTGGATCGGCGAAGTGCGCCCCGACGGCCATACCGTGACGACGAATGGCGGCATTGTCGGTTTCTTCTCGCTCGAAATGTCGGCCGAGCAGCTCGCTACCCGTATGATCGCCGAGCAGACCGGCATCCCATCGAGCCACATCCGCCGCGGCGGCATCAGTGAGGCGGATTTCGAGCGTATCAAAGATGCGACCATCGAGATGCAGGGCCTGCCGTTCTATATCGACGAAACCGGCGGGCTCTCCATCGCGCAACTCGCCGCCCGCGCGCGCCGTCTCAAGCGCCAGCGCGGCATGGACCTCATGGTGATCGACTACTTGCAGCTGTTGCAGGGTTCGACGCGCCGCTCCTCGGAAAACCGGGTGCAGGAAATCACCGAGATCACCACCAAGCTCAAGGCGCTGGCCAAAGAGCTCAACGTGCCGATCCTGGCGCTGTCGCAGCTCTCGCGCCAGGTCGAAAGCCGTGACGACAAGAAACCGCAGCTCTCGGATTTGCGTGAATCGGGCTCGATCGAGCAGGACGCCGACGTCGTGCTGTTCGTATTCCGCGAGGAATATTACCACAAGATGCGCAAGCCTCTCGAATCCGACCGCGAGAAGTTCGCGCAATGGATGGCGGACGGCGAAAAGGTCGAGGGCAAGGCCGAGATCATCATCGGCAAGCAGCGCCATGGCCCCACCGGCAACGTCGAATTGCAATTCGATGCGATGGTGACGCGTTTCTCCTCGCTGGCGCGGCCGGATCAGGTGCCGGCGCGCACGTAACCGCCATTCGGTCGATCGCTTATACGTACGCGATTTTATTCCCGTCTCTCGTCGATATTCCGGATACCAGACTTGCGGCACCTGACTTTTTCGTGTTCGGGCACGGTGGAATTTCTATTCGCGCCGGCGATCTGGTTACGCGAGGGCTGAACATGAAAGGACGACCTCAATGAATATTCTCTCGCGAAGTCTCTCCGCTGCTGTTCTCGTTTGCGTGTCTGCCACGATGGCACTTGCGGCCACCGACAAATCGACCGCGTATTCGAGCCGCGCCGCCGTTTCGACCGACGCCAGCTATGCCGAAGCCAAAATGGCCAAGTCGTTCAACGCCGACGAGAAGGCGCTGTTCGATCGCCAGGACGGGGGTCTCGACCGCTAAGTCACGAGGGGGCGTGGTTCCCCGCTAAGCCTCCGGGCGCGTGTCGCATGGTTGGACTCCTCACGCGTACAACGAGCGGACCGGGCATCCCCGGCCCGCTCGTCTTTCTTGTCTTTCCGACGCTGATGGACGGCCCGCGGCCGCGGCGCTATGACCAAGCGATGGCGCAGCGAAAACCCGACACCATGCCGGAGCCAACAACCCCGAGCGCAACGATTGCCGCGACCTCCGGCCCGCCGGAAGCGGAAGCCGGGGGCGCACTCACCATCGATCTCGGCGCGATTGAGGCGAACTGGAAGGCGTTGTCGCGCCGCGCGCTACCGTCGGAATGCTCCGCCGTTATCAAGGCCGACGCCTATGGCTGCGGGCTCGAGCCGGTCGCCACGACTCTAGCGCGTGCCGGCTGCAAGACCTTCTTCGTCGCCGATTTGTTCGAGGCGCGGCGGCTGCGCCAGGTCGCGCCCGAAGTCGCGATCTATGTGCTCAACGGCCTGATGCCGAACACGGCGTCCTCCTTCGCCAACATCCATGCGCAGCCGGTGATCGGCAGCCTCACCGAACTGGCCGAATGGGATGCGTTCTGCTCGTCGAACAATTGGCGCGGCGGCGCGGCGCTCCACGTCGACACCGGCATGAACCGGCTCGGCATTTCGGCGGGCGAAGCCGCGGCGGTCGCGCCGCGCATCCGCGCCGAAAACCATGGCATCACGCTGCTGATGAGCCATCTTGCCATCTCGCAAATTCCCGACCACCCGCTCAACGACAAGCAGATCAAACTCTTCCGCGAAGTGCGCATCCTGTTTCGCGGCATCGCCTCCTCGCTCGCCAATTCGTCCGGCATCTTCCTCAGCCAGGCGGCGCATTGCGATATGGTACGTCCGGGCGTCGCGCTCTACGGCGTCAATCCGACGCCGGGGCGGAGCAACCCGATGCGTCCCGTCATCGAACTACGCGGCCGCATCATCCAGGTCCACGCCGTCACCAAGGGCGAGACGATCGGCTACGACGCGCAATGGACCGCGAAGCGCAACATGCGTGTCGCGGTGGTCGCGGTCGGTTATGCCGACGGCTATCTGCGCGCGGCCGGTTCGTCTGACGAGCGCGAAGGCGCCGTCGCGATCATCGGCGGCAAACGCTGTCCGCTCGCTGGGCGCGTCTCGATGGATCTCATCACGATCGACGTCTCCGACCTGCCGGACGGCACGCCGAAGCGCGGCGACGTCGCGACCCTGATCGGCGACGAGATCACGCTTGACGATCTCGCGACCGCGGCCGGGACGATCGGCTACGAGGTGCTCACCTCACTCGGCAAGCGCTACCACCGGGTCTATCGGGTCTAAGCCGAAAGGGCCGGACTAAAGCTCTGTGCCGGTGGCGGCCCACGTGGCGAAAAGCGGCCAAACCCAGCCACGGCAAGCCTTACGGCCGCTATACACCGCTCCTTAAAGTTTGTTCTTGTATTGTTCTCGTTGGGCCGGTAGCCTTTGAACGCTGCCGATTCACGAAATTCTTCAAGGATTTCAAATGTCTCGTAAGGGTCCGAGCTTTGTCTGCCAGAACTGCGGCACCGCCCATAATCGCTGGCAGGGCAAATGCGAGGGCTGTACCGAATGGAATACCTTGTCCGAAGAGGGACTTAGTGCGTCGGGCCCCGGCCGCAAGTCCGGCAAAGGCCGTCTGTTCGCGCTCGAACCGCTTACCGGCGAGACCCACGATGCGCCGCGATTGCCCTGTGGCATCAGCGAGTTAGACCGCGTCACCGGCGGCGGCTTCGTGCGCGGCTCGGTGCTGCTCGTCGGTGGCGATCCCGGCATCGGCAAATCCACCCTCCTGATTCAAGCCGCTGCGACGCTCGCGAAATCCGGCCATCGCGCTGTCTATATCTCCGGCGAGGAAGCCGTCGCGCAGGTGCGTTTGCGCGCCGAACGGCTCGGTCTCGGCGGCGCTGCGGTCGAGCTCGCCGCGGAAACCTCGGTCGAAGACATCGTCGCCACATTGTCGGAAGACAAGACGCCGCGTCTCGTCGTGATCGATTCCATCCAGACGATGTGGACCGACGCCGTCGAAAGCGCGCCCGGCACCGTCACGCAGGTGCGCGGCAGCGCGCAGTCGCTGATCCGTTTTGCCAAGCGTTCCGGCGCCGCCGTCATCCTGGTCGGGCATGTCACCAAAGACGGCCAGATCGCGGGGCCCCGCGTCGTCGAACACATGGTCGACGCCGTGCTGTCGTTCGAAGGCGAAGGGTCGCACCAATTCCGCATTCTGCGCGCGGTGAAAAATCGCTTTGGGCCAACCGACGAAATCGGCGTGTTCGAAATGACCGGGGCCGGTCTGCGGGAGGTCAACAATCCTTCGCAATTGTTCCTGTCGGAGCGCGATCTCGGCTCGCCGGGCACTGCGGTTTTTGCTGGGATCGAGGGCACCCGACCCGTGCTGGTCGAAATCCAGGCACTGGTAGCGCCAAGCTCGCTCGGAACGCCGCGGCGCGCCGTCGTCGGCTGGGACACCAGCCGCCTCGCGATGGTTCTTGCCGTGCTCGAGGCGCATTGCGGCGTCAAGCTCGGTGGCCACGACGTCTATCTCAACGTGGCCGGTGGATTGCGCATCGGCGAGCCGGCGGCCGATCTCGCCGCCGCCGCGGCCCTGATATCGTCGCTGGTCAATGCGCCGCTGCCGGCGGATGCGGTCTATTTCGGCGAAGTGTCGCTGTCGGGTGCCGTACGCCCGGTGGCGCAGGCCCCGGCGCGTCTCAAGGAGGCGGCCAAACTCGGTTTCACCCGCGCCGTCATGCCCGAGGGTGCCCGCGACACCTGTGAAGGGCTCAGGGTCAGCGGCATAGACAATATCGCCGCGCTAGTGGCCAATATTTCGGCCCGCGGCGGCGCCGGTCAACCACGGTTGCGACAAGCCGGGTGACGGGGCCTGAAAGCCTCGCTATACACTGCCCGCGGATGGTCCGAAGGTGCTAGTACGGGCCATAAACTATTGTCGGATCAAGCGGTTGTAGCCACGGTGTCGATGACGCCCCTCTCCTCCGGAACAGCGGAATCGCCTATGCAGAGGCGCGCTCCGGCGGGCCGCCGCAACTCCTATTTCAGATACGGTTAACGCACGATGCCGATCACGCTTCTCGACATCCTGCTGCTGGCCGTGATGCTCATTTCCGGGCTCTTGGCGATGATCCGCGGTTTCATGCGCGAGATTCTCTCGATTGCCGCCTGGGCGGTCTCGGCGGTCGCCGCCATCTATTTCGCGAGCCGCATCGCGCCGATCGTTAAGGCCAACATCAATGTCGGCGACACACCGGCCAATGCGATTGCTGCAGCCGGTGTTTTTCTCGTCGTACTGCTGGTGGTATCGGTCATCACGGTGCGAATCTCCGACATGATTCTCGACAGCCGGGTCGGCGCGCTGGACCGCACGCTCGGCTTCCTGTTCGGGCTCGGGCGCGGGCTGCTGATCGTGGTGGTCGCGTTCCTGTTTTTCGCATGGCTGGTGCCCGATCGCAGCCAGCCGGAATGGGTCAAAGGCGCCAAATCGCGGATTGTCCTACAAAGCACTGGACAATGGCTGATGTCGATGTTGCCGGATGACCCCGAAAGCACCATCTTGAAGAGGTTGAAGCGGCCGAAGCCTGACGAGGATTCGCCGCCGGATAGCGAGCCGGGCCAGAAATCGGAACTGGCGCCATTGCAGCAAGTCGCGGCCAAAGCAGCAGGAACACATTGATGGCGGAGCCGATGCGCGACGACCTCGAGGCTGGAGTATTCGACCCGAATGCCGATCGGCTGCGTGAAGAGTGCGGCGTATTCGGCATCTTCGGTCACCCCGACGCCGCAGCGATCACCGCACTCGGCCTTCACGCGCTCCAGCATCGCGGCCAAGAAGCCGCCGGCATCGTCAGCTACGACGGCAAACGTTTCCATTCCGAGCGCCGGCTCGGTCTGGTCGGCGACGCTTTCGCTAAGCGCGAAGTGATTGACCGGTTGCCCGGCACCACCGCGGTCGGCCATGTGCGCTATTCGACCACTGGCGAGACCATCCTGCGCAACGTGCAGCCGCTGTTCGCCGAGCTCAACGCCGGCGGCTTTGCGATCGGTCACAACGGCAATCTCACCAATGGGCTGACGCTGCGCCGCGACCTGGTGCGCGAAGGCGCGATGATGCAGTCAACCACCGACACCGAAGTCATCCTGCATCTCGTGGCGCGATCGAACCGCAATCGTTTCGTCGACCGTTTCATCGAAGGGCTGCGCCAGCTCGAAGGCGCCTATGCTTTTGTTGGCCTGACCAATAAAAAGCTCGTAGGCGCGCGAGACCCGCTCGGCATCCGGCCGCTGGTCTACGGCCAGCTCGACGGCTGTCCGATCCTCGCATCGGAAACGTGTGCGCTCGACATCATTGGCGCGAAATACGTGCGCGACGTTGAGCCGGGCGAGGTCGTTGTGTTCGACGACGAAGGTGCGCAATCACACAAGCCGTTCCCGCCAATGGCGGCGCGGCCGTGCATTTTCGAATACATCTATTTCTCTCGTCCGGACTCGATCGTCGGCGGCCGTCACGTCTACGACGTCCGCAAGGCGATGGGCGCGCAGCTCGCCAAGGAAGCACCGGCTCAAGCCGACGTCATCGTCCCCGTTCCCGATTCTGGCGTGCCAGCGGCGCTCGGTTACGCGCAGGAGTCCGGCATCCCGTTCGAACTCGGCATCATCCGCAACCATTATGTCGGTCGCACCTTCATTCAGCCGACCCAATCGATCCGCGACCAGGGCGTGCGCATGAAGCATTCGGCCAACCGCGCGGTGGTCGGCGGCAAGCGCATCGTTCTGGTTGACGATTCTATCGTGCGCGGCACGACTTCCCGCAAGATCGTGCAAATGATGCGAGATGCCGGCGCCAAGGAGGTGCATTTCCGTATCGCTTCGCCGCCGATCACGCATCCGGACTATTACGGCATCGATACGCCAGAGCGCGACAAGCTGCTCGCCGCCACGCACGACCTCGAAGGCATGCGCAAATTCATCGGCGCCGATAGCCTCGCTTTCGTTTCGGTCGACGGTATCTACAAGGCGATGGGCTTCGAGGGCCGCGACCCGGTCCGCCCGCAATTCACCGACCATTGCTTCACGGGCGATTATCCGACGCCCCTGACCGATCAGACCGGCGAGACCTCGCCTCGGCAATTGTCGCTGCTCGCCGAAGCGATCTGAACATCTAAGCTTGGTGTATGAGTAAGCCGCTCGCCGACCGCATCGCGCTCGTCACCGGCGCCTCGCGCGGCATCGGTGCCGCGCTCGCACTCGAATTGGCTAAAGCGGGCGCGCACATCGTGGCCGTCGCCCGCACGGTCGGTGGCCTCGAAGAGCTCGACGACAAGATCAAGGCGGCTGGTGGCAACTCGACGCTCGTTCCCGTTGACATGAAAGACAGCGACGGCATCGCCCGTCTCGCGCTGGCGCTCAACGAACGCTACGGCAAGCTCGACGTCCTGGTCGGCAACGCCGGCATCCTGCTCACGCCCTCGCCCCTCGGCCATATCGAACCGAAAGACTGGGACAACGTGATCGCGGTCAACTTCACCGCGAACTGGCAACTGATCCGCACGATGGACGCGCTGCTGCAACGCTCTGATGCCGGCCGCGCAGTGTTCATTACGTCCGCCGTCGCCTACATGGCGCGGCCCTATTTCGGAGCCTATGCAGCGTCGAAGGCTGCGCTCGATGCGATGGTGCGCACCTACGCCAGCGAATGTGAGTCAACCAAAGTACGGGTCAATCTCTTTACACCGCCGCAAACGCGCACCCGCATGATGCGCACGGCGTTTCCGGGGATCGATCACGACGGACTGACATCGGCAGAAGAGGTTGTGAAAGCGATCGTGCCGCTATGTCTGCCGGATTTCACCGAAAACGGTAAGTTCTACGACTTCCGCACCGGCAAGCTGCAATCGTTTCGGCCGCCGGCCTAGTGCTTGCGTTTGCGCCGGCCCTCGAACGGGTTGGCCTTCTCACGCAACGTCAGGCGGATTGGCGTGCCCGGCAGATCGAATTCTTCGCGCAATCCGTTCACGAGATAACGCTTGTAGGAATCCGGAACGGCGTCGGCGCGCGTGCAGAACAACACAAAGCTCGGCGGACGCGATTTCGGCTGTGTAATGTAGTTGAGGCTAATCTTGCGCCCCGACACGGCGGGCGGTGGATTGGCGGAGAGCGCGGTTTCAAACCAGCGGTTGAGCGCATTCGTCGACACGCGGCGGTTCCAGACGGCGTAAGCATCGAGAACGGCCTGCATGAGGCGATCGAGCCCCTCACCGGTTAAACCCGAAACGGCGACCAATGGCACGCCCTTGAGCTGCGTGAGCTTCCACTCGACCTCCTCGCGGAATTTGCTGATGGCGCCCGCTTTCTTTTGGTTGAGGTCCCATTTGCCGACGGCGAGGACGATGGCGCGGCCTTCCTGCTCGGCAAGATCGGCGATGCGCTGATCCTGCTCCTCGAACGGATGCTCGCCGTCGATCAAAACCACAACAACCTCGGCAAAGCGCACGGCATTGAGTGCGTCGGCCACCGACAGCTTCTCGAGCTTCTCCTCGACGCGTGACCGGCGCCGCAAACCTGCGGTGTCGAACAGGCGAAACTTGCGGTTTTGCCATTCAAAATCGACGGCGATGGAATCGCGCGTCAACCCGGCCTCCGGCCCGGTCAGCAGACGCTCGTCACCAATCAGCCGGTTGATCAAGGTGGATTTCCCCGCGTTCGGGCGGCCGACGATGGCGACGCGGATCGGATGCTCTTTCTCGACCTCGGCTTCCTCACCGCCCGGTATCGCGTCCGGCAGCGCCTCGCGCAGCGCATCGTAAAGATCGACCATGCCTTCGTTGTGCTCAGCCGAGATCGCGATCGGTTCGCCGAGCCCCAGCGAATAGGCCTCGAGCCGGCCGGCTTCGCTCGCCTTGCCCTCGCTCTTGTTGGCGACGACGATCACCGGCTTGCCGGATTTGCGCGCGAGCGCCGCGAATTCCCGGTCGGGAGGCGTCCCCCCGACGCGTGCGTCAATCATGAAGAAAATCGCGTCGGCGGATTTCATCGCGGTTTCGGTTTGCGCGCGCATGCGGCCCGACATGCTCTCGGGCGCGGCCTGCTCGAGGCCGGCGGTGTCGACCACGGTGAAATCGAGATCGCCTAGACGACCCCCGCCCTCGCGGCGGTCGCGCGTCACGCCGGGGCGGTCGTCGACCAAAGCGACGCGGCGGCCGACCAGCCGGTTGAACAAGGTCGATTTGCCGACATTCGGGCGGCCGACGATGGCGATGGTGAGGCTCATGATTCGGTTCAACGCCGGTTATCGCGCGCCAACGTCATAGCGCAGACGCGCGGGGAAAGCCCGGCGTCGACCTACTGCTGCTGGCCTGAAGACGGTGGCGGCAGCATGGGCTTGCGCTTAACGACCGGCTTGGCTTTCGGATTTTCGGCCTCGGCCGCCTTTTGATCTGGCGAGGGTTCAGGTTGCACCGCTTGATCTGGCGGCGGCTGATAGCCCTTCATCAACTCAGGTGGCACGCCCTGGGCCACGCCGGGCACGCCTTCTGGGAAAACGGACCTGCGCTCCCCCGGCAGTTTCTTCTTCTCGTTGAGATTGAAGATGTCCAGCTTGTCGAGGTCGAAGCTCTCGCAGCCCGCGAGGATGGGCGCGGCGGCCACCAAAGTCGCCAGCAGGATCAGTTGCGTGCGGCGCATGCGAGTTTCTCAGCCCTTGTCGCCGGCTGCCATCAGCGCGGACAGGACGTCCACACGCTGCCGCGTCGACGCCGGTGTCTCGCCGTCGGCGGCGATCATGTCAATATAGCGCCGTGCCTCGGTGGCATCGTTGTTGCGCCATGCGGAGAGCGCCAGCAATTCGCGCGCGGTGTGGCGGAACGCGCTGTCTTTGCCCACCATCGGATCGAGCCGCTTCTTCAGTTCCGAGAGCGGCGCGGTATCCACCAGCAGCATGGCGGAGCGGACCGCGGCCAGATCGCGCAATGTCTGGTCGAGCGAGCTGTCCGAAATCAGGGTGTCATAGGCCGCGACCGCGGCTTTGGGATCGCGCTGCGCGATCTCGGCGGCGGCGCGCAATTTCGCCAACGTGCGATAGCCAGCCGGCGCTTGCGCCGCGATCTTGTCGAAAGCCGCTTGCGCTTCCTCGTGCTTGCCTTGCTCGCTCAAGTTGACGGCGGCCTCGAACTGCGCGCTCGCTTCGGCGGCCTGCTTGGCGACCCAATATTCGTAGCCGCGCCAGGCGCCGACGCCGACGACTACCAGCACGACCGCCGCGACGATCAGCCCCTGATAGCGCTGCCACAGCTTCTTGAGCTGTTCGCGCCGGACTTCCTCGTCGACTTCGTGAAAGATATCGGCCACAGCCGGCTCCGCCCGCCCCAAAATACAATGTGCCCGGTCCCGGGCACGCGCGAGGTAACCTAACGATGTGGCGTATGCAAGGCAAAGCGCGCCACAGCCCTTGTATTTCAACGCCTTACGGTTTTTTCGTCCGCATCGGATAGGTGTTTTCGGCAGTGGGAAAGCGCCGCGCACGAACATCAGCGGCGTAATCGGCCACGGCCTTGCCAATCGAGGGGGCGAGATCGCCATAGCGTTTGACAAATTTCGGCACACGCGGCGACAGGCCGAGCATGTCCTCGAGCACGAGGACCTGGCCGTCGCAAGCCGGACTCGCCCCGATACCGATGGTCGGGATCGCGACCGCCGCCGTGATCTTTTTGGCGAGCGGCTCGGCGACGGCTTCGATCACCACCGAGAACGCGCCGGCCGATGCGACTGCCGCCGCATCGTCCTCGATGCGCGCCCAGTCGCTTTCGTCGCGGCCCTGGGCACGGAACGATCCAATCGTGTTGATCGACTGCGGGGTCAATCCGACATGCGCCATCACCGGCACACCGCGTTCGGTGAGGAACGCGATGGTCTCGGCCATACGCTTGCCGCCTTCAAGCTTGATGGCGCCGCATTGAGTTTCCTTCATTACGCGCACCGCGCTCATGAAGGCTTGCTCCTTGGACGCTTCGTAGCTACCGAACGGCATGTCGACCACGACCAGCGCGCGCTGCGAGCCGCGCATCACCGCGCGGCCTTGCAGGATCATCATGTCGAGCGTGACGGGGACCGTGGTCTCGAGCCCGTGCATCACCATGCCGAGCGAATCACCGACGAGAATGACGTCGCAATGCTGGTCGAGAATCCGCGCGGTATGCGCATGGTACGACGTCAGGCAGACGATCGGATCGCCACCCTTTCGCGTCAGAATGTCCGGTGCAGTCAGCCGCTTTATGTCGCCTTGCGTAGACATGTACTCAGACTCCAAACACCGGCACCCCGATCATTACGGGATGGAACGTGTAACCAAGCGCGAGGTAGATGAAAATACCGAGCACGACCGCGACCGCGTCATTGGTCCAGCCGCGGTCAACGTTGCGGATATTGGTGATCTCACCCGCCGCCGCGCGCTTCTTGACGGCGATGCGGGCATAAATACCCCAAGCCAGGAACGAGCCGAACAGCAGGATCGAGCCGAGATCGCCGTTCGAGAGGAGATGGGCAAACGCCCAGATTTTAACGCCGGCCAACATCGGATGCTTGGTCCACGCCTTGATGTGGCCGGGGAGATAGGCGGCCAGCACCAGAATGACCGAGAACAGCATCAGGCCAATGGTGATGTGCCGCATGAAGTGCGGCGGATACCAGACATCGATCCAGCCTGTGGCGCGATAGCGCCCGAAGCCCCAAGCAATCAGCACGACGGCGGCGACCGAGACTAGCGCAAAGATCAGCCAATAGAACTTGCCGAGCGCTTTGATCGCGGCGTCGCGCGCCTTGCGCGCCGTCACGAAAGTGTGCGCCCCAAGGAACACGACAAGTCCAGCGATCAGAACGGCGAGGCCCATGCGGTGATCCCGGTTGCGCGTCGTTGCTCTTTGTTGCTCTGCGTTGCTCTTGGCGGACTTGATGGCGCGCAGTAGAAGCGATGGCAAATGTCAATGCAAGGCGCGCCAGGTGGGGTTATTTCGTTGTTTTTCAACGCTATCAAACGCGCGACACTCGCTGTTGCGCTGATTGTCGCAGCGACGGCCCCCGGTCTGGCCGACGTCTGGCCGACGAAGAACGTCCGCATCGTCGTGCCGTTTGGCGCCGGCTCGACGCCCGACGTGGTGGCGCGCCTGATTGCCGACCAACTGCAGCAACGTCATCCCAGCGCGGCATTCGTCGTCGAAAACAAGCCCGGCGCGTCCGGCAATCTTGGCACCGATATGGTTGCCAAAGCCGAGCCGGACGGCTCGACCATCGGCATTTCGATCGGCGGGCCGCTCGCCATCAACACGCTGTTGTTCTCGAAACTGCCTTACGACCCGCAAAAGGATTTGGCGCCGATCACACAACTTCTGACGCAACCGAGTGTCCTGGCGGTCAATCCGGCGTTGGGAGTCAATACGGTGGCGGAGCTCGTCGTGCTCCTGAAAAAGAATCCGGGCAAATACAACTTCGCGTCGATCGGCAACGGGTCGGTGTCGCATCTTGCGATGGAAGCCGTCGCGATCACGGCCGGCGTCACGATGGTGCATGTCGCCTATCCCTCGTCGCCGCAAGCGATCACCGCGGTTATTCGCAACGACGCGCAGATGGCGTGTTTGCCGGCAATCTCCGTGACGCCGCAAGCCCAAAACGGCGCCGTCAAGATACTCGCTGTGACGACGGCGACGCGTTCGCCATTCCTGCCGGATGTGCCGACGCTCAAAGAGAGCGGGGTCGACGTCGAGGCCGACGCGTGGAACGGGCTCGTCGCCCCAGCCGGGACGCCGAAAGCGGTGATCGACGCGATCAACAAGGATGTCGTCGATATCGTGAAGCTGCCGGCCGTGCGGGAGAAGCTCGCGGCGCAATTGATGGAGCCCGTGGGTGGCACTCCGGAGGCGCTGCGCGCGCTGATGCTCAACGAGATCGAACGCTGGAAGCCGGTAATCGAGAAGGCGAACGTGAAAGTAAATTAAGCGTCCGCGCGCTTTATTTCGCAGCCGCGCGCTCTTTCACGTCCTTGATATCGGTGAACGTCAATCCCGGCGCCCGCTCGCGCGTGTAATCGAGGATGAACTGATTGCGCGCCATGAACACACGATCACCATCGAGATCGTCGGCGACGCTCGAATAATTCGCCTGCACGAAGTCTTCCAGTTTCTCGCCATCATCCGACGCGATCCAGCGCGCGAGCTGGAATTCCGGCTGCTCGTAATCGATGTCGAGGCTGTATTCGGCGGAGAGCCGCGCTTTGAGCACGTCGAGCTGCAGGGGGCCCACGACCCCAACCAGCGCCGGGGCACCGTCGAGCGGGCGGAATACCTGCACAACGCCCTCCTCGGCCATCTGCTGCAGCGCCTCTTTCAATTTCTTCGCCTTCATCGGATCGCCAAGTTTGACGCGGCGCAGGATTTCCGGCGCAAAATTAGGCACACCGACGAATTTCAGTTCCTCACCTTCGGTCAGCGTATCGCCGATGCGCAAGGTGCCGTGGTTGGGGATGCCGACCACGTCGCCAGCGAAGGCTTCGTCCGCCACCGAGCGGTCCTGCGCGAAGAAAAACTGTGGCGCCGAGAGCGTCATCGGCTTGCCGGTGCGAATGAGTCTCGCCTTCATGCCGCGATCGAGCTTACCCGAGCACAGCCGCGCGAAGGCGATGCGATCGCGGTGGTTGGGGTCCATGTTGGCCTGGATTTTGAAGACGAAGGCCGTCATGCGCGGCTCCTCGGCCTCCACCGTGC
Source organism: Pseudolabrys sp. (assembly GCA_019246455.1). Lineage (GTDB taxonomy): Bacteria > Pseudomonadota > Alphaproteobacteria > Rhizobiales > Xanthobacteraceae > Pseudolabrys. The sequence continues at coordinate 3,477 of JAFAQJ010000177.1, read as the reverse complement.
GCTTGTCGGACTGCTGGGCGCGTGGCGGCGGAGCATAGGCGCCGAGCGCATCGAGCAGATCGCCGACGCCGAAATTCTTCAGGGCCGAGCCGAAGAACACCGGCGTCAGATGGCCCTCGCGGAACGCTGCGAGATCGAACGGCTTGCAGCCGTGCTGGGCGAGCTCAAGCTCTTCGGCGAGCGCCGCCTTGTCGAGATTGGGGTTGAGCGCGGCGATCTCGTCGAGCGTCATCTTCTGCGCCGCGCCGGTTTTTGAGCCGTCGCCTTCGAGGAGGCGCACCCGACCGGTGGCCAATTCGTAAGTGCCGGCGAAGTCGCGGCCTCGGCCGATCGGCCAGGTCACCGGGGCAGTATCGAGCGCCAAAGTCTTCTCGATCTCATCGAGTAATTCGAGCGGATCGCGGCTCTCGCGGTCCATCTTGTTGATGAAGGTGAGAATGGGGATGTCGCGAAGCCGGCATACCTCGAACAATTTGCGGGTGCGCGCCTCGATGCCCTTGGCGGCGTCGATCACCATGACGGCCGAGTCGACCGCGGTCAGCGTGCGGTAGGTGTCTTCGGAGAAGTCCTCGTGGCCCGGCGTGTCGAGCAGGTTGAAGACATGGCCGCCGAACTCGAAGGTCATCACCGAAGTGACGACCGAGATGCCGCGCTCGCGCTCGATCGCCATCCAGTCGGAACGGGTCGAGCGGCGGTCGCGCTTGGCCTTGACCTGGCCGGCGAGGTTAATGGCGCCGCCGAACAGCAGCAGCTTTTCGGTCAGCGTCGTTTTGCCAGCGTCCGGGTGGGAAATAATTGCAAAAGTGCGCCGCCGCTCAACTTCGGCGGCCAATCCCGTCTTTGGCGCAGCTCTTAGCGGCTCATGCATGGCAGCGGGCATGTGGCAGGGAAAACGGGCCGGATCAAGACTGCAGACGTGCAAGATCGCCCGTATTGTTTGATCGACGCCGGGTATGCCGTAGTCCCTTTTGCATGCCTCTGACGAGGGGGCGGGATTAATGTGGATTATATTCCTGCCCCATTTACCATCCTATCAAGCGGCTTGTGAGTTCCCCGCGACGCCCCTTCGTCACACTTCGTTTGTAGGCTTTAATGATTCGCCCGCTGGAGGATTGTCAGCTGCGTCTAACCCATACCCGTGCCGTCTGCTTCATTGCCGCGAGCTTTTTTGCGGCGAGCGGCGGGGCGCTGGCCGGCGATCCGGCGTTGCAGGTCGAGATGGACCAGGCCGCGCACGCCGCGCGCATCCGCGCCTCGATCGAGATCGAAGCCAAGCCCGAGACCGTCTGGGCCATCGTCACCGACTGTATCCGCGCGCCGCAGATCGTGCCCAATCTCGAAAGCTGCCGCATGATGCAGAAGGACCCCGCCGGACGCTGGGATGTCCGCGAGAACACCATTAACGTGTTCCTCTTGCCGCGCATCCGCACCGTGATGCGCAGCGATTACGAGATGCCGAAGCGCGTAGTGTTCAAGCGCATCGCCGGCGATATGCGTATCTCCGAAGGCGAATGGGTCCTCGAGCCGACGCCCGAGGGGACACGCTTGCTTTACAGCGGGCTATTCGCGCCGAACTTCCATGTCCCGCAATTCATGATCTCGGGCGCAATCCGCCGCGACATTCCCGAGATGCTGCGCAATATCGAGAGTGCCAGCGTGCAGTTGCAGAGCGAGCTCGATGAACAGCGGGAAGTCACGGCCAGCGTGCGCAAGAAGCGCTAGCTGACTTTGGCGTAATCCTCGGGCTTGAAGCCGACCAGGATTTTGCCGCCGAGCAATTCCAGCACTGGGCGCTTGATCATCGAGGGCTGCGCCAGCATCAGTTTGATCGCTTTTGCCTCGGTGACGCCTTCCTTGTCCTTGTCGGGCAATTTCTTGAACGTGGTGCCGGCACGGTTGAGCAAAGTCTCCCAGCCGGCTTTCTTGACCCAACCTTCGAGCTTCGTCTTGTCGATGCCCTTCGTTTTGTAATCGTGGAAGTCGTAAGCGACCTTCTTCTTGTCGAGCGCGGCCCGCGCCTTCTTCATGGTGTCGCAGTTCTTGATGCCGTAGATGGTGATGGGCATGATATTAAACCAGTTAAACGAGGGATGCTATCTTGCCTATAGGATGGACGAGCGAAAAGCTTGCCAAGTTTTCCAAGGCGCAGATCGAGAGTGGTCGCCTATCCCTTAGTCATCACTCCCACTCGATCGTGCCCGGCGGCTTCGACGTCACGTCATAAACGACGCGGTTGACGCCCTTGACCTCGTTGATGATGCGGGTCGCGACATTGCCGATGAATTTCATGTCGAAGGAATAGAAATCGGCGGTCATGCCGTCAGTCGAAGTGACGGCGCGCAAACCGACGACGTAATCGTAAGTGCGGCCGTCGCCCATCACGCCGACGGTTTTGACGGGGAGCAGCACCGCGAAGGCCTGCCAGATGTCGTCGTAGAGCCCGGCGCGGCGGATTTCCTCGATATAGATCTCGTCGGCGAGCCGCAGGATGTCGCACTTTTCTTTGGTGACATCGCCGGGGATGCGGATGGCGAGGCCGGGGCCCGGGAACGGATGGCGGCCGACGAAAGCTTCGGGCAATCCCAGCTCGCGGCCGAGCGCCCTCACCTCGTCCTTGAACAGTTCGCGCAGCGGCTCGACCAGCTTCAACTTCATGAAGTCGGGCAGGCCGCCGACGTTGTGGTGGCTCTTGATCACCTGGCTGGGGCCGCCGCGCGCGCTGACGCTCTCGATCACGTCGGGATAGAGGGTGCCTTGCGCCAGGAATTCGGCGCCGTCGATCTTGGCGGCCTCGCGGTCGAACACGTCGATGAACAGCTTGCCGATGGTCTTGCGCTTGGTCTCGGGATCGTCGACGCCGGCGAGCGCGCCGAGAAACTCTTTGGACGCATCCACGTGGATCAGCGGGATGTTGTAGTGGTCGCGGAACAGCTTCACGACCTGCTGGCTCTCGTTCAGGCGCATCAGGCCGGTGTCGACGTAGACGCAGGTGAGCTGATCGCCGATCGCCTCGTGGATCAGCACCGCGGCGACGGAACTGTCGACGCCGCCGGAGAGGCCGCAGATCACGCGGCCCTTGCCCACTTGCTTGCGGATGCGCGCGATCTCTTCCTGGCGGAAGGCGGCCATGGTCCAGTCGCCCTTCAGCCCCGCGATGCGGTGGGTGAAGTTGCGATAGATGTCGCGGCCGCGCGGCGTGTGCTCGACCTCGGCGTGGAACTGAATGCCGTAGAACTTGCGCTTTTCGTCGGCGATGACGGCGAAGGGCGAACCGTCGGACACGGCGACGGCGGAAAAGCCGTCGGGCATGGCGGTGATCTTGTCGCCGTGGCTCATCCACACCGTCTCGTGCGCGCCGACGCCGCCGAGACCCGCGAGCAGCGGGGTTTCGTGCGCGATCTTGATTTCGGCGCGGCCGAACTCACGGTGGTGGCCGCCCTCGACCTTTCCGCCCAAGAGGTCGCACATCAACTGTTC
>JAFAQJ010000131.1 GCA_019246455.1 Pseudolabrys sp. | reverse complement strand
CACGCTGACGCGATACGCGTAGCGGGCGACTCGGTCGGGATAGGCCATCAGCCGGTTTTCGAAAGTGTGCCACGTCGCGTAGCCGATGGCCGCCGTAACAGCGAAAGCGGCAGCGAGCGACAGCCAGAACGGCGCAATCAGCAAAAGCGCGAACTGCTGGACCGGCCAGGCGAAGATATACATGCCGTAGGAGGCGTCGCCCCCTTTCGCGAACCACGCCATCGCGCGTGAGCTGCCGAGACCGATCACGGCCAGAGCCAGCGCCAATGCGTCGAGGATCGTGTCCTGGGGTAACAATTGGCCGAGGATGAAGAGGGCGACGAGCCCCGCCGCGCCGAATGCGATGGCGTGGCTCTTGATGCGCGGCCAGACCACCGCGATTACCGCGCCGGCCAGAAAATAGGAGCCGAGTCGTAGAAATTCGTAACTTTCGAATCGGCCTATATCGAAGTCGTCGATGTCGGCGCGGGCATAAGCGAAGCCGATTACTGCCGCGGCAATAAGAGTGAGAATCGGTGCTCGCGCGCCGGCAAGGAAGAGCAGCGCGAGCAGCACGTAAAGCCACAGCTCGTAAGGCAGCGTCCATAACGGATCATTGACCGACTGTCGCACGGCATCCGTGAAAATGCCGGGGATTTCGAAGGTCACGCCGTCGAAGAACATCAGCAGGTTATCGATGACGTAGGTGACATGATCGCCGGCATGCGGCTCGTTGCGGTACCAGACGAACGTCGCAACGGAAGACACGAGGAGCACGAACAAAAGATTGGGGAAAATGCGCAGCACGCGCGCGGCGGCGAAGCGCACCCAGCTACGTGATCGCTGCAGCGACAGGTAGATTAGAAAGCCGCTCAAGCAGAAGAAGATCTCGACGCCGAGTTCACCAAAATCTTCACCCAACCCCGGCACCACGGGCTCGGCGAAACCCGCAAGGTCGAAGTGATGGCTGAACAACACGCAGGATGCGGCGCAAAAGCGCACAAAGTCGTAGCTATTAGCGTCGCGAGTTCCGACGACCTGGGCCGGGATGTTCATGCCAGCGCTAATGCGACGAGGTGCGAAGACATGCAAGTGCGAAGCTCAAACACGCCGCCGGTTCGCGCGAAGGCCTGCCGGCCGGGCAGGTCGACTTCGATATCGTGATATTCGAGGAATTCCCCGTCGGCCGGATGTGACGCCTTGTAAACGGCTTCCTTGGCGCAGAACAACAGCTTGCGCTCGATCGCGTCAGAGATATTGCGCTGTTCGCTTGCCGTCATCACGACGTCGACGACATCCTGCGCTAATGGTTCGACCGGCTCGATATCGATGCCGACGCGACTGAAGCCGCCTGTTTTTCCGATGATGGCGACGGCGATCTGATCGTCGTGGGCAAGCGATCCGATCACGCCTTGTGGCCAAACCGGAGCACCGCTTACGTTTCTCAGGACGGCGGCTGCTGGAAGGGCGAGTTGCGTCAACAACTGCCGCGCAACGATGCGCGCCGCTCCGCTCGCGCGACGGGCCACGATGCTGCGCGAGGCCATCGAGCGCATTTCCGCGTCGAGCAGCGCGGATTCGTCGCCGAACGCGATCTCGCGGCAGCCGATCAGGAAGCCGGATGGGGCGAGCGTTTGCAGTGCCTGCGACAGCTCGCCGGTCATGGAGGTTTCGGCCGGTTACTCGGCGGCCATCCTCGGCTCGAACGCCTCAGGTGCCGCCGGCGCGACGCCACCACGCACCATCCTGGCCGGGTTGCCGCGCCAGCCGGTGTAGTTGTCGAGCACTTCACCCTTCATCAGGAACGAATCGGCATCGAGCACGACGTGATCGCCCATCGTGACGCCGTAGTGCACGAAGGCGCCCGGACCGACCGAGCAGCCATTGCCGAGACGCACGTGGTCCGACTTGAATACGCCTTCCTCAAGCGAGTGGGCTTGAAGCACCGCACCTTCGTTGATGTTGGCGTAGTCGCCGACCTGGGTGAGCGTGCGCTCGGTGATCGAGCGGCCGCAATCGAATACTTTGGCACCGATCTTCATGCCCATCGCGCGGAACATCATGGTGCGGAACGGCGTGCCGGAGAACAACCGGGTGATCGGCGATTCCGACAGCTTCCAGTGTCGCTCGTGGAACCAGAAATAGGGGTCATAGATCGAGGCGAGCTTCGGCTCCAACCGCTTGAAGGCAAGCGAGGCGCGCTCGATCAAAACAAACATCGCAATCGAGCCCAAGGTGATGGCGACAGTCGCAGCCAACAGCGCCAACGCGCCGAAGCGGTCGTAATTGACCAGCGCGATTTCCCACACGACCAGCGCGGCGAACAACGACATCCAGCGGCTGGCGAGGAAAAGCAGCGCCGTGACGAAGTTGTAGGCGTTCTTCTGCCGCAGGCGGGTGCGGCGCGTTTCCTCGTCGATCGAGGCGTTCATGTCGCGGTCGCGGTCGACCATGCGCGGGATTTCGAAGGCCGGCGCACCGAGCAAGCCGCAGTTCTCGCGCACCGGACCGTCGATCGGGATCATGGTCTTGGTGCCGAGCAGGACATTGGCGCCGGTCTTGCCATTCGGCGGATAGAAGATGTCGTTGCCGAGATAATTGTTGTCGCCGATCTTCGACTCCGCAAGCTGGAACGAGGTCGCGCTGGCATGCATGTTGATCATCGACAGGCCGTCCGAGACCATCGTGCCGGAGCCGATGTTGCACAGGAACGGATTGTCATGGCGCTGGTTGGTGCCCATGTTTGAACCGGTCTGGAACACCTTGTTCAGGTTCCAGCCGACATATCGCATGAAGGTCGTCACGAACGCGCTGTCGCCGAACAACACGCAGAAGAATTCGGAATTGCTGACGCGGAAGATGATGCTCTGCATCAGGTAGTGGAAGCCGTAGGCGGGATAGGTGACGCCGGGCTTCAGGAACAGCATGCACAGGCGCGGGACCGCGTAGACCGCGGCAAGGCCGACGACGATCGAGCCGAAGAACAAAGCGGCTGAGAGCGCAAGCAGCGAGAGCGTCGAGACACCGGCAAGGCCAAAGCTCGACGCAGCTGAATATTGATCCCACAGGCGGTAGGCGAAGATCGGTGCCGGCACCGCGACGAGGAACAGCGCGGCGAGTTCGAGCCCGACATAGAACGCCGCGCGCAGCGCGCCGATCTCGCGGCTCTCGATTGGGCAGTAGTCCGATGCGGTCTCGATCGCGGGCGAGCCGTGGAAGCGCTTGCCGTCCGGAATGCGCTGCCCGCTTTGCAGCGACGAAGCATGACCAAGCTGGGTGTCGTCGCCCATCGCGGTGTCGATATCGATCACGCTCGCTTCGCCGACAAAGGCGTTGGCGCCGATCTCGACCGGGCCGATGTGGATGAAATTCGATTGCGCGCGATAGGTGAGGACGATGGTGTCCTTGCGCAGGATGGCGTTGTCGCCGACCGTGAGCATATCGGCGCAGATCGGCCCGTAGCGGCAGGAGATCACGGCGCCGCTGCCGATCCTCGCCCCCATTAGGCGCAGGTAGGCGTTGTAGATCGGCGTGCCGGCAAACGGGATCACCGGCGAGGTGCGCATCATGGTCTTGACGACCCAGAAGCGGAAATAATCGAAGCTCCAGATCGGGATCGAGCGCGCGGTAAAGCGGCCGACCAGCAGCCACTTGGCGAGGATCGAGATGCCGGTCAGCGTCGCAAACGACACCGCGGCGAAGATAACGGCGCGGACATACAGCTCCAGCGCGCCGATGGCTGCGACGGTCCATTCGTAACCGACGTCGAGCACCCACAGGCCGAACAGGGCATAAATGGCATAGAAAGCAAGTTGCAGCGCGCCGCAGGTCACATAAGACAGCGTCGACGGGACATGGAACGGCTCGGGCTTCGTCGCGACGAAGCCTTCGACCGCCTTGTCGAGATAGTCGGCCAACTCGGCGACCGTCGGGTTGGTGTAGATGTCACGCATCGAAATGTTCGACATTCCCGGCACCTGGCGGATGCGGGCGCAAACCCGCGCCATCAGCAGCGAGTTGGCGCCGAGGTCGTCGAAGAAATGATGCTCGATCGAGACGCGATCGACACCGAGGACGGCCGCAATTGCTTCGGCCAACGTGCGTTCGGTGTCGCTCTTCGGCGCGGCATAGCCTTGCGCCGCTGCGAAGCGCGGCATCTGTGGCTTTGGCAACTTCTTGTGATCGGCCTTATTGCTCAACGTCATCGGAATGACGTCGAGCTGCTCGAGGAAGGCCGGCACCATGTAGGATGGCAACTTGGCGCGCAGCGCCCGCGAGATCTCTTCGCGCGGCAGTTCGGCGCCTTGCTTAAGCGCGTAATAGGCGACAATTTCGGTCACGCCTGGGTCGGGCTCGAAGGTGGTGACGGCGGCCTGCGCGATCTGCGGCAGGTCGAGTAGGACGGCTTCGATTTCGTTCAATTCGATGCGGTAGCCGCGGATCTTGACCTGGGTGTCGATGCGGCCTCGATATTCGATCTCGCCGTTGTCGTCGATGCGGCCGAGGTCGCCGGTACGATAGATGCGCCCTGACGGATTGTTGTCGATACCGATGAAGTCGCGCACGAACTTCTTCATCGTCAGTTCGTCGCGGTTGATATAGCCGATCGCCACGCCGGCGCCGGCAATGCCGATTTCGCCCAGCTCGCCGTTCTTGACCAGTTCGTCCTTGAGCGGATCGAGGATGACGATCGAATAGGTCGACAGCGGAATGCCGATGGTCACCGGCTTGTCCGGCTTCAATTCGGTCAGCGTCGCGGTGACGGTGGCTTCAGTCGGGCCGTAGGAATTGAGGATTCGGCGGCCTGGGCGATACCAGCGCTGCACCAGGTTCAGCGGGCAGGCTTCGCCGCCGACCAAAAGGATACGCAGTTGCGGCAGATCCTGCTCGATGGTCGCGAGCAAAGTCGGGCAGCACGCCATCACGGTGACGTGGTTGTCGCGCAGGAAGTCGGCGAGCTCGTCGCCGATCATGGTGGCGCCGGCACGCGCCGGAACGAGCGTCGCGCCCGCGAGCAGCGGCACCCAGATTTCCTCGATCGAGAAATCGAAGGCAATGGTCATGCCCTGATAGACACGGTCGCCCGGCGCGTAGCCATAGAGTTCCGAAGCGACGCGCACGAAATTGCAGATCGAAGCGTGGCTGACGGCGACCCCTTTCGGATTACCAGTCGTGCCGGAGGTATAGATGATGTAGCAGGTCGGATCGTAACTCGTCCCGGCCTCGGTGACGGGTTCGACGGATTTACGGTCGATCGCGCGCGTGTCGCAGTCGATGAAGATCTTGTTGACGTCGAGCGCGCTCAGCCGCTGCTCGAAATTCGACATCGACACCAGCGCCGAAATTTCGGCGTCACCGATGATGAAACGTACGCGCTCAATCGGGAACGCGGAGTCCAGCGGCACATAGGCGGCATTCGCCTTCATCACCGCGAGCATCGCGACGTAGGTTTCGGCCGACTTGTCGAACAGCAAGCCGACCCGGTCGCCCGGTTTCACGCCGCTGTCGATGAGGTGACGCGCGACCTGGTTGGCGCGGCGGTCGAGTTCGCGATAAGTCAGCGTGACGTCATCGGTGACGACGGCATCGCTGCCGGCAAAGCGTACGCAGGCGTCTTCCAGTACGTGATTGAGCCGCTCGCCGATTTTCCAACGCACGGCATTGTTGGCATGCTCGCGCACCACCACCCGCGACTGGTTAAGGCGGCGCTCGATCGGCTCGACGACATCGCGCAGTCCGTCGACGTGGCGCAGTTCGACGACTTTGCCGTCGCTCGTCGAATGAGCGCTTAAGCGGCGGATGTCGGCAGGCTGATGCATTGCAATCCTCGGCAGCCGGGAAGGTCCCCCATGCCCGCGACGTATGTAGAGGATCCAACCTGAACCGGCAATGAAGAAATCGAAAAAAGTGCTGTTATTTCAATATGTTAATGAGCATTCAGGTTGTCATTAATGGCTGTTCAGATCGGCGTTGTTTTTTGCGCCGGGCCATGCGCAAAGCGTGAAATCCGAGGCCGTTAGCCGCCAAATTGAGGCTTGTTTGACCGGTGGGGGTTGCGCCGCTACGACAACCGCGCGCGAGAGAATCCCGAAAGAATCCAATGTCGTTCAACACGTTCGGCCATCTTTTCCGCTTTACGACCTTTGGCGAAAGCCACGGGCCGGCGATCGGCTGCGTGGTCGATGGGGTTCCGCCGCGGATTCCACTGACAGCCGCGGACGTCCAGCGTGAGCTCGATCGCCGGCGACCGGGGCAATCGCGTTTCACGACGC
>JAFAQJ010000080.1 GCA_019246455.1 Pseudolabrys sp. | reverse complement strand
CACTACAGCGAAAACGACCTCAAAGAGATCGACTTCCTCGACACCTGGCCCGGCAAGCCGCCGTTCCTGCGTGGCCCCTACCCAGCGATGTATCCGCTCCAGCCGTGGACCATCCGGCAATATGCCGGATTCTCGACCGCCGAAGATTCGAACGCCTTCTACCGTCGCAACCTTGCCGCGGGACAAAAAGGGCTGTCGATCGCCTTCGATCTCGCCACGCACCGCGGCTACGACAGCGACCACCCCCGAGTCGCCGGCGACGTCGGCATGGCGGGCGTCGCGATCGACTCGATCTACGACATGCGCACGTTGTTCTCCGGCATCCCGCTCGACCAGATGAGCGTATCGATGACGATGAACGGCGCGGTGCTGCCGGTACTGGCGCTCTATGTAGTCGCGGCCGAGGAACAAGGCGTGCCGCAAGAGAAGCTCGCCGGCACGATTCAGAACGATATTCTCAAAGAATTCATGGTGCGCAACACCTACATCTACCCGCCCGAGGCGTCGCTGCGCATCATCTCCGACATCTTCGCGCATACCTCGGCACACATGCCGAAATTCAATTCGATCTCGGTGTCGGGCTATCACATGCAAGAGGCCGGGGCGACGCTCGACCTCGAGCTTGCCTACACGCTCGCCGACGGTCTCGAATATGTCCGGGCCGGCATCAAGGCCGGGATGACGGTCGACCAGTTCGCGCCGCGCATCTCGTTCTTCTGGTGCTCGGGCATGAACTATTTCATGGAGATCGCCAAGCAGCGCGCCGCGCGCATGCTGTGGGCGAAGATGATCAAGCCGTTCAAGCCCGAGAGCGAGAAGTCGCTCGCTTTGCGCGCCCACACGCAAACGTCCGGCTGGTCGCTGACCTCGCGGGACGTCTTCAACAACGTCGCGCGGACCATGATCGAGGCGATGGCGGCGACGCAGGGGCAAACGCAGTCGCTGCACACCAATTCGCTCGACGAGGCTTTGGCGCTGCCGACCGATTTCTCGGCCCGGATCGCGCGCAACACCCAAATCGTGTTGCAGCAGGAAGCCGGCACGACCCGCACCGCCGATATCTGGGGCGGCTCGTATTTCGTCGAAAAGCTCACGAATGACCTGGCCGTCAAGGCGTGGGGTCATATTCAGGAGGTCGAGGCGCTCGGCGGCATGGCCAAGGCGATCGAAGCCGGCATCCCGAAGCTGCGCATCGAGGAGGCTGCCGCGAAAACACAGGCGCGCATCGACAGCGGCCATCAGTCGGTGATCGGCGTCAACAAATTCCAGCCGGTCAACGAAGACCCGATCGACGTGCTCAAGGTCGACAACAGTGCGGTACGTGAGCGTCAGATCGAGAAGCTTAAAAGGCTCAAGGTCGAGCGCGATCCGGCGGCGCTGAAGGAGGCGCTAGACGCGCTGACTCGTGCGGCCGATGGCGGCAACGGCAACCTGCTGGCGCTCGCGATCGAGGCGGCACGCGCCAAGGCCACCGTCGGCGAGATTTCGATGGCGCTCGAAAAGGTGTTCGGCCGCCATGTCGCGACCGTCAAAGCCATCACCGGCGTTTACAAGCGGGAGGTCGGCACCACCCGCGCCGTCGAACAAGTGCGCGCGCTGGTCAAGCAATTCGAGGCTGCCGAGGGCCGCAAGCCGCGCCTCCTGGTCGCCAAGATCGGCCAGGACGGACACGACCGCGGGCAAAAAGTGATCGCTTCGGCCTTCGCCGACCTCGGTTTCGACGTGGATATCGGGCCCCTGTTTGCGACGCCGTCTGAAGCGGCGCATCTGGCCGTTGAAAACGACGTGCACGTTCTTGGTGTGTCGTCGCTCGCCGCCGCCCATCTGACGCTGGTGCCTGAGCTCAAGGGCGAGCTGGCCAAGCAAGGCCGCGACGACATCCTCATCGTGGTCGGTGGTGTGGTGCCGCCGCAAGATTACGAAGCGTTGAAGCAAGCCGGGGCCGAGGCGATCTTCCCGCCCGGCACGGTAATTGCCGACGCGGCCGAGAAGCTCTTGAAGACGCTGCGCCACCGCCTCGGTCACGATCAGCGCGCAGCGAAATAGGTGCGTCGATCGCGATATAGATGCCGACTATCCTCGTCACCGGCTTTGGGCCGTTTCCCGGCGCGGCGGTCAACCCGACCGGGGCGCTGGTGCGCAGTCTCGCGCATATCGCGAAGCCGCCCGGCCTCAAGCTCAAGGTCGCCACCCATGTGTTCGAGACGAGCTATGACGCGGTCGACGACGAATTGCCGGCGTTGGGGAAGAAGCACAGACCCGACGCGTTGTTGATGTTCGGATTGGCGACGCGGCGGTCAAAATTGAGCATCGAGACCGTGGCACGCAACTCGCTTGGCCGCGCGCCCGATGCCATAGGCCATAGGCCCGGCGCAAGGACGATTGCCGCCGGCATGCCGCTGCGCCAAATGATGGCAACGCCGGCGCAAGCGCTCCTTGCGGCGGCGTCTGCCGCCAAAGTGCCGGCCGCGATCTCGCGCAACGCCGGCAATTATCTGTGCAATTACCTATGCTGGAACGCCACCGTGTTGACGGCCAAGCGCAATGGGCCGCGTTATGCCGCCTTCGTCCACGTCCCAGAGCTACGTCCCGGCGGTCGGATCGACGCCGTC
>JAFAQJ010000386.1 GCA_019246455.1 Pseudolabrys sp. | reverse complement strand
GCGGACGCGGTCCGTGACCAGCGGCAGGCGATCTTTCGCCCAAGGCTTGTCGGCCTCGAAGATCTTGGCGGTGACGAGTTCGAGGATCGGCGGCTCGACCGTATTGAGCGCGGCAAACATCCATGCAACTGCGCGAGCCCGCGCATTGGCATCGTCCGGCAGCAAGTTCGAAGATTTGCCCGCGTAACGCTGGGCGACATGGAGAATGATCGCGCCGGTCTCGAATAGCGTGAGGCCATCTTCCTCATAGGTCGGAATTTGTCCGAACGGATGCAGCTCCAGATGCGCCGGCTCCTTCATCGCCTTGAAGGAAACGAGACGAACCTCGTAAGGCTCACCGACTTCCTCCAGCGCCCAGCGCACGCGCGTATCGCGCGCCAGCCCCTTGCCGCCGTCAGGCGAGCGTTCAAAAGCGGTGATGGTGATGGTCACGGTGGCGCTTTACGCCACCGCTTTGATCACCACCGCGAGCTTGTCGAAGATCTCGCCGATCTCCTTTTCGCTGACGATCAAGGGCGGCGTCACCGCAAGCGTGTCACCCATGCCGCGGATCATGATGCCGGCGTCATGGAAGCCCTTCTCCATCGCGTCATAGCCGCGCTTGCCGACCGCGTCGGGCTTGCTGGCAAGATCGATCGCGGCGGTCAGTCCGACCTGGCGAATGTCGAGCACGTTCGGCAGGCCTTTGAGCGACATCGCGGCGTCGGCCCATTTCGGCTCGAGCTTCTTGGCCCGCTCGAACAGATTTTCATCGCGATAGAGATCGAGCGACGCTAGCCCCGCCGCGCAGGCGAGCGGATGCGCCGAGTAGGTATAGCCGTGGAACAGCTCCACCATGTAGTCGGGGCCCTTCATGAAGGCGTCGTAGATGTGCTTTCGCGCGATCACACCGCCCATCGGCACGCTACCGGAGGTGACGCCCTTGGCGAAACAGATCATGTCGGGAATGACGCCGTAGCGCTCGGCGGCAAAGGCATGGCCGAGCCGGCCGAAGCCGGTGATGACTTCGTCGAAGATCAGCAAGATGCCGTATTTGTCGCAGATCGCGCGCAGGCGCTCGAGATAGCCCTTCGGCGCCGGCAGCACACCGGTCGAGCCCGACATCGGCTCGACGATGACGGCGGCGATGGTCGAGGCGCCGTGCAGCGCGACGATGCCTTCGAGCGCGTCGGCGCGCTCGGCGCCCCATTCCGGCTCGCCTTTGCTGAACGCCTGCTGCTCACGATTGTAGGTCGAGGGCAGGTGATCGACGCCGGCGAGCAGCGAACCGAAGAATTTGCGATTGTTGACCATGCCGCCGACCGAGATGCCGCCGAAGCCGACACCGTGATAGCCACGCTCGCGGCCGATCAAACGGGTGCGGCCCCCCTCGCCTTTGACGTTCCAGTAGGCGAGCGCGATTTTCAGCGCCGTGTCGGTCGCTTCCGAGCCCGAATTGCAGAAGAACACGTGGTCAAGATCGCCGGGCGCGAGCGCCGCGATCCGCGAAGCCAATTCGAACGCTTTAGGATGGCCGAACTGGAAGGTCGGCGAGAAGTCGAGCACCTCGGCCTGCGCCTTGATGGCGGCGACGATCGGGTCGCGGTTATGGCCGGCATTGGTGCACCACAGGCCGGCGCAGGCATCCATCACCGGGCGGCCTTCCGGCGTGTAGTAGAACATATCCTTGGCGCGCGCGATCATCCGCGGCCGCTTCTTGAAGGCGCGGTTCGAGGTGAACGGCATCCAGAACGGTTCGAGGTCGTTCGGGACTGCGGTCGGTTTCGCCTGAGCGGAAGACTGGGCCATGACGCACCTGTTCTGTGGCATGCGCCCGCAAAGCGGGCTTTTCACGCCTTTCTTATCCCAAACTGGCCAGGACAGAAACCATGACAGATACGGCGAACCTGTATAACTAGGCCGCACCGATGGCTGAGAAAAAACCCAACAAACTGAAGGCGCGGCTGCCGCGCGGGCTTGCCGACCGCGGCCCGGCTGAAATCGCGGCGACACGCGCGATGGTCGAGACGATCCGCGCGCAATTCGAAAAATACGGCTTCGAACCAGTCGAAACCCCAGCGATTGAATACACCGACGCGCTCGGCAAATTTCTGCCCGACCAGGACCGGCCGAACGAAGGCGTGTTCTCGTTCCAGGACGACGACGAGCAGTGGCTGTCGCTGCGTTACGATTTGACCGCGCCGCTCGCGCGCTATGTCGCGGAAAATTATCAGCACCTCGCGCTGCCCTATCGCAGCTACCGCTTCGGCTACGTCTATCGCAACGAGAAGCCGGGGCCGGGCCGCTTTCGCCAGTTCATGCAGTTCGATGCCGACACGGTCGGCGCGCCGACCATGGCGGCGGACGCCGAGATGTGCATGCTCGCCGCCGACACGATGGAGGCGCTCGGCATTCCGCGCGGGCAGTACGTCGTGAAGGTGAATAACCGCAAGGTGCTCGATGGCGTGATGGACGCGGCCGACATAGCCGCGAACAAGCGCCTCACGGTGCTGCGTGCCATCGACAAGCTGGACCGGCTTGGTGTGGAAGGCGTTCGTCAACTGCTTGGAACGGGCCGCAAAGATGAGAGCGGGGACTTCACGAAAGGTGCTGAACTGACCCCTGACGTCGCAGACTTCATCATTACTAATAGTGGCGGTGATGAAGGCTTCGCCGGTAAGCGCAAAGACGGCGGAGTAGAAATCTTCCCACAAACTGCCGGAAAAGCCGCGCTGACTAGCGACGTTCTCGAAGCGGGGAAAAAAGAATTAGCCGAGATCGAAAAACTTTGCCGCGAGGCTGGTTACGGTCCTGATCGGATTCGTAAAGATAATTCCGTCGTGCGCGGCCTCGAGTATTACACCGGCCCGGTCTACGAAGTGGAACTGCTGATCGAGACCAAGGACGAAAAGGGCCGCCCGGTGCGGTTCGGCTCGGTCGGCGGCGGTGGGCGCTATGACGGCCTCGTTTCGCGCTTCCGCGGCGAGCCGGTGCCGGCGACCGGCTTCTCGATCGGCGTGTCGCGGCTGCAAGCCGCACTGACCCTGATCGGCAAGCTCGACGCCAAACCGCCGGCGGGCCCGGTGCTGGTGACAGTATTTGGCCCGGACAGCGTGCCGCAGGCGCAGAAGCTCACTGCAACCTTGCGCGGCGCGGGCATCCGCGCCGAGATGTATCTTGGCAATCCGAAGCGCGGCGTCGGCGACCAGCTCAAATATGCCGACAAGCGTCACGCGCCCTGCGCCGTCATCCAAGGGCCGGACGAGAAGGTCAAGGGCGAAGTGCAAATCCGCGACCTGATCGCGGGCGCGGCACCCTCCGGCGCGGCCGAGCGCGAGGAACACTTGAAGAAGCAGGCGGCAGCGCAGACCGCCGTCAAAGAAACGGAACTCGTCGCGGCGGTGCGTGCTGTACTCCAGGAGCACGGGCTCGCTTAGGCCTTTAGGGCCGTTTCGGCATTTGCGGTGGCGCCATCTTGGCGGCATCGAGCACATTGATCGTCATGCCGTTCGGCATCATCACATCGCCCGGCCGCTGGCCCGCCTTGCAGGCGCCGAGCCATTTGCCGTCGATCTTCATGTGGCTTTCCGCGGGCATGCTCGGCGGGGCGGCGCCGACATGCTTCGTCGTCACATCCATCGAATAAGCAGCATCGAGCGAGCCGGTGACGACGCCGTGGGTCTGCACCGTGCCGCTGTCCAGTTTGCATTCGCTGTCGAACACAAAGCCAGTCGCGGTCTTGTCCATCTTCACGAAATCGCATTTGCCGGCGCCACTCGCGGCGAAACCACGCATCTTGTCGACCTCCGCGTCGATGCAATGCTGGCTCGCCATCGAGCGCCCGGCGACCGGGCCGCTGGCAAACGTCATGGTGACATCCCACAGGCCCGGCTTCCGCGACGGCATGTCGAGCGCGGCGGCCGAAGCGAAAGCGGGAATGGCGGCGGCGAGAGCGAGGACGACGCGCATGAGAGCCTCCGGTTTTTTTCGACCGCGACGCAGCAACGATAACGGCTCGCCCTCCAGGAACAAAGCCGCTTCGGCGCGCTTGAGTCGGCACCCACGCGACATTCGGAAGCGTCTTCGTGCCGACTCCCTATCCCATTCCCATGACCATGGTGCGCCACACCGGCTGCCAATGGGTGCCGCCGGAAGCGGAGCCGGACGTCAAGCCGCACTCCAGGCCCGATATCGAAGATCCTGAAGTGAAGGCGCCTGCCGCGCCCGCTTGCCAGCCGGAGCGCAATGCTCCAAACATTTAAGCCGCCGGCCCAGATTCTGGATCCTCCCGCACCCGTGAAACTGACGATTCGTCACGCCACGACTTACCGCTACGCGCGGCCGGTGTCCTTTGGCGAGCACCGGTTGATGCTGCGCCCGCGCGACAGCCACGATCTGCGGCTGGTCCACGCGGAACTCACGCTATCGCCGCCCGGCCAAATCCGCTGGATGCACGACGTGTTCGGCAATTCGGTCGCGATCGTCAGTTTCATCGAAAAGGCGCCGCTTTTGTCGATCATCTCGACGCTGAAACTCGAACGCTATTCGACCGGCGGGCCGGCTTTCCCAATCGCACCGGAGGCCGAGCAGTACCCCTTCATCTATTCGGCCGAGGACCGCGCCGATCTTGGCCGGCTGCTCGATCAGCACTACCCCGACCCGGACGGCGTCTTGGCGAAATGGGCCGACGGTTTCGTCACGTCGCGACCGATGGGCACGTTCGCACTCCTGTCGAGCCTCAACGCCGCGCTGAAGCCGATGATCACTTATCAGGAGCGCCACGAGGAAGGCACGCAGACACCGGCCGAGACATTGACGAAGAAGGTTGGTGCTTGCCGCGACTTCGCGACCTTGTTCATCGAGGCGGCCCGACATCTCGGCTTCGGCGCGCGTTTCATCAGCGGATATTTCTACGATCCGGCGCTCGACAAAGAAGGCCAGCCGCCGGCGCCCGGCGCGACGCACGCATGGGCCGAGATTTTCATTCCGGGCGCGGGCTGGATCGAGTTCGATCCGACCGATGTCTTGATCGCCACCGACAATCTGATCCGCGTCGCGGTGACGCGCGATTCCTATCAGGCGATCCCGATCACTGGGTCGTATGTTGGCGCGCCGTCGGATTTTCTCGGGATGGAGGTCGCGGTAACGGTGACCGCGCGGTAAACACTAGATCGGCACCAGGTCCGGCATTCCAGAAACCGCCGTGTCACTGGCATCAAGGCGGTGGCCGGAAACCTGTTCGGCGGCATCGAAACTGTCGAGGACCGAGAGATATTCCACGAGCTTGTCGTCGTGGAACTTGAGAAATTGCGTCATGCGGTAGGACACCGGCCGGCCGCCTTGGTGCGTCGCATGCACCCGCGAGAGGATCGCCGCGCGGTCGCCATCGACCAAAATGACTTCTGGCACGAACCGGCGCTTGGGAAGAACCGCGGGCGCCCGATTGAGGATGATGTCGAGCACCGACGCCCTGCCGCGTCGTTCGCCGCAGAACGGGATGAGGTCAATTGGGCCGTTGATCGACCAATAAATGTCGTCCGCGATGAATTCAGCGACCGCCTCGAAATCGCGGCTGTCGAACGCTTTGAAAAACGCTTCGACGGTTGCGCGTTTGACCTGATACGGCATCAACGTCCCTACCCACGCCAATTGAACGCCGGTTGCGTTGAAATTCTCTTACATCTCAATGGCTTATGGTCCATCACCGGCGTGTATATGCGACGGTTACACCGGTAAATTAATTAACGACGCCAACGATTTGCCGCCGCCGGCCATTAATCGCAGCGGGCAAGATGCGTCGAATCCTTAAGGGGCGCGTGCTAAACGGCCCGCGCATTTGAAGCAAAACGTGCGGCTTTAACGCACGGCGGGATGGCGATGACTGTGAGCGAGACCGACGCCGGGACACGGCCCGACGCGCGCGCAGAGGCGCTTGTCGCCTCCTACGAGCGCGCGGGCTATCGCCGCACCGCGCCCGCGCTCCTGCAGCCCGCCGAGCCGTTCCTCGACCTGTCCGGCGAAGACATCCGAAAGCGCATGTACCAGACCACGGCGCCAGGCGGGGGTGAGTTCTGCCTGCGGCCCGATCTGACGATCCCGGTGTCGCGCGATTACCTCGCCTCATCTCAGGCCGGGCAGCCGGCCGGCTATTGCTATCTCGGCCCGGTGTTCCGCTATCGCGCCGACGGCTCATCCGAATTCTTGCAGGCCGGCATCGAGTCGTTCGGCCGTACCGACACCGCGGCGGCCGATGCCGAGATGCTGGCGTTGGGCCTCGAGGCGACCGCGCATTATGGCCTTGCCGCGCCCGATATCCGGATGGGCGACGTCGCGCTGTTTCGCGCGCTGATCGACGCGCTCGATCTCGCGCCGGCGTGGAAGCGCCGTCTGATCAAGGATTTCAACCGCAAGAAAACCCTGGCGCAGGATCTCGACCGCCTTGTGCTCGGCGGTACCTCGGGCCGTCCAGAATATCAGGGTGTGCTCGCGGCGCTCGCCGGCTCTGATCCGAAGGGCGCGCACGCGCTCGTCACGGACTTGCTCTCGATCGCCGGGATCAACGCGGTCGGCGGGCGTTCGGTCGGCGAGATCGCCGATCGCTTCCTCGAACAGGCCGCGCTAGGCGCCAGCGCGCGGCTGCCCGGCGAAGTGCGCACGCTGATCGAGAAATTCCTCGCAGTCGCCGGCGATCCGGATGCCGCGGCGATGGCGTTGCGCACACTCTGCGCCGAAGGGGACATGAAGCTCGACGCCGAGCTCGATCTGTTCGAGAGCCGCACCGGTTTCCTCGCCGCGCGCGGCGTCGATGTCTCGCGCATCCAGTTCTCGACCGCGTTCAGTCGCGGCTTCGACTACTACACCGGCTTCATCTTCGAGTTGACCGATCCAACCCGTATGGGCGACCCGCTGGTCGCGGGCGGGCGTTATGACGGCCTGCTGACGCGGCTCGGCGCGACCTCGCCGATCGCCGCGGTGGGCCTCGCGGTCTGGATCGAGCGGCTTGCGATCTACGGAGGCGCAGCATGACGTCTCCACTCGTCGTCGCGGTGCCGGCCAAGGGTCGGCTCCAGGAAAATGCCGAGAAGTTTTTCGCGCGCTCCGGCCTCAATCTAATCAAGCCGCGCGGCGCGCGCGACTATCGTGGCGCCATCGCCGGGCTCGACAATGTCGAAGTGGCGTATCTCTCGGCCTCCGAGATCACGCAAAATCTGGCGCAAGGAAGCGTCCACTTGGGCGTCACGGGGGAAGACCTCGTACGCGAGGTGATGGAAGACGCTGACAAGCGCGTCGTCCTGATCACCGGGCTAGGCTTCGGGCAGGCCAATGTGGTGGTCGCCGTACCGCAGGCCTGGATCGATGTGCGTACGATGGCCGATATCGACGACGTCGCCACCGCGTTCCGCCAGCATCACGGCCGCAAGATGCGGGTCGCAACCAAATATGTGAACCTAACGCGGCGCTTCTTCTCCGAGCAGGGCATCGTCGACTACCGCCTCGTCGAATCCTCCGGCGCGACCGAAGGTGCGCCGGCGGCCGGCACGGCGGAGCTGATCGTCGACATCACGACGACCGGCGCGACGCTCGCCGCCAATGCGCTCAAGATCGTCGAGGACGGCACCATTTTGCGCTCGCAGGCGAACCTCGTGGCGGCGCGTGTCGCGGCGTGGGACGAGAAGACGCGCGAGACCGCGCGGATCATCCTCGACCGCATCGCGGCACAGGGCCGCGCACAATCGTACCGCGAGGTGCGGGCGCGCTTCCCGGCGTTCAACTCCGTAATGTTGGATGCGGTCAAGACGAAGTTCGGCGTCGAGACGCCATTCGGCGGGCCAACCTCGTCGGGCATGATCACGCTGCACTGCCCGCCGGAGCAGGTCTATCCGCTCACCAGCTATCTGCGCGAGCAGGGCGCCGAAGCGGTGGCGGTCGCCGATCTCGATTACGTGTTCTCGCGCGACAACCCGCTGTTCACGAAATTAACGGCGGGCCTTTAGGTCTGTGGCCCGCCGCCGGGCAACCGCCGGAACACCACGAAGTGCGACAGCGAGAAGTTGACGGCGAAGCTCGCGCCGATTGCGAGCAGCTTGCCGACCAGCACCGCGCGATTCTCGCCGACGCTCAGGCGCTCCAACACGTAAGACACGATGTAGACCGTTGCGGTGTTGGCAACGAAACCGGCTACTTGCGACAGCGCAAAGCTAAAATAACGCTTGAGGCCGAGCTTGCGGCCGGACTCGTGCGCAAATGTGATCTGCGAATTCATCACATAGGAGCCGCTGACCGCGACGATCCAGGCTATCAGGTTCGCAGCGATGATCGGCAGGTGCAGGACGTAGAAGCCAAACGAGAACACGCCGAAATCGACGGCGGAATTGACGAGACCGACCAGTCCAAAGCTGAGCGCCTTGAGCGCGATCGCGCGCTCACGCCAGGCTTGTTCGATTCGCGTGAGGATCGACGGCATGCGGGCGTCCGCTTACCACATTCGTAAACGGCGCGGCAGGGCGCAGGCGACACGGCAGGGCCGTTGCGCTATAGATCCCGGCGTTGAAACCGGAACGATTGATGCCGAAAGCCGCAAAAACAGGCAGCCGCCCGCGAAGCACCGCGTCCGAATTGTCCGTCGTGGTGCCGCTGTTCAACGAGGCGGACGGGCTGCAAAAACTGCACGCCGATATCGGCCTCATCGCGCGTCGCCTGCAGGCCTCGCGCAACATGCGGCTTGAAGTTGTCTATGTCGACGACGGCTCGAGCGACGCGACCTATCGGACCGCGCGGGAGTTGCCAGCCGACGTGGTCGACGTCCAGGTCGTTGCGCTGTCGCGCAATTTCGGCAAGGAGGCGGCGTTGCTCGCCGGACTCGACTATGCGCGCCACGGCGCGATCCTGTTCATGGACGGCGACGGCCAGCATCCAGCCGGGTTGATCGAAACGCTGGTGTCGCGCTGGCTCGATGATGGCTACGACGTCATCTATACCGCCAAGGCGCATCGCGAGAACGAACCCTGGGTGCGACGCACCAGCGTCGGCATATTCTACCGGCTGATCAACTGGGGCTCGCGCCACAAATTGCCGGAAGACGCTGGCGATTTCCGCCTGCTGTCGCCGCGCGCGGTCGAGGCGCTGCGACGGTTTCCCGAGCGCAACCGTTTCTTCAAAGGCCTGTCAAGCTGGATCGGCTTCCGGCAAGCTCGGGTTGATTACGAACCCGCCCCCCGCGCATACGGAGCCACGACCTGGAACCTGTGGACGCTACTGGCGCTCTCGATCGACGGGCTGACCTCGTTCTCGGTCGCGCCGCTGCGGGTCGCGAGCCTACTTGGCATCGTGCTTGCGGCAAGCGCGCTGTGTTTCGGCGCCTGGATCGTCATCGAGACTTTGTTTTCCGGCAAGGACGTGCCGGGTTATCCATCGCTCGTCGTCGGGCTGATGGTGCTCGGCGGCGTCCAGCTCATCATGATCGGCGTGCTCGGCGAATATATCGGCAAGCTGCTGTGGGAGATCAAAGGGCGGCCGGTCTATCTGGTTGCCGATCATCAGGTGAAGAGCGCGGCGAGCGCCAAGACCAAACCGGCGGCCGCCTCCCGCGCCGCGGAGTAACGCGCGGATGGCTAGCGCGTCCCGCAAGATCATCCTATGCGCGGACGATTACGGACTTTCACCCGGCGTCAATCGTGGCATTCGCGAACTGCTCGACGCGGGGCGGCTCAATGCGACCTCAGTGATGGTGCTGCCGCCGTCATTCGTCGCACAGGAGGTCGCAGCGCTGCAATACGCGGCCGGTCAGGCGCAGATCGGGCTGCACGTCACATTGACCGCGCCGTTCGCGCCGCTCACGAAGGATTTTACGCCGACCCGCGACGGCGCGTTCTTGCCGCTCGCGGTCGCATTGCAAACCGCCGCCGTGACGCGGCGCTACCACATCGGCGTCGTCGCCAAAGAGGTCGCCGCGCAGATGCGGCGTTTCACTGAGGCATTCGGCAAGTCGCCCGATTATGTGGACGGCCATCAGCACGTCCAGCTCTTTCCGCAGATCCGCGAAGCCGTGCTTAAAGTCGTTGCCGAGCTGGCGCCCAAGGCCTGGGTGCGGCAATGCGGACGGCAAACTTCGATTGTGCGCCGTGTGACCGACCACAAGGGTTTGCTGCTCGACATCCTCAGCGTTGCGGTGCGCCGCAAGGCGCGGCGACTGGGACTGACGACCAATCCGGCCTTTGCCGGCACCTACAGCTTTCAGCTCGGCACCGATTACCCGACGTTGTTTTCGACGTTCCTTGATGGCCTACCGGATAGCGGGCTGGTGATGTGCCACCCCGGTTATGTCGACGCCGAATTGGAACGGCTAGATTCGCTCACCTCTATCCGGGAGCGGGAATTGGCGTTTTTCAAGTCGGCGGCATTTTCGACGCTGCTTGCGACAAAAGGTGTCACACTCTTCTGACAGACTGGCGGACGACAAAGCACATCCTAGATGTTCCTTAACCAGGGAGGATGCCAATGACCCCGCAAGAGCGTCAGTTGATCGACGACCTGTTCGACCGCCTCACCAAACTCGAAAGCACGCCCCGCGATACTGAGGCTGAGCGCGCCATTTCGGATGGATTGCGCCGCGCCCCGAAGGCGCTCTACCCGCTGGTGCAAACGGTGCTGGTGCAGGATGAGGCGCTCAAGCGCGCCGACGCGCGCATCCGCGAATTGTCGGGTGAAGAACCGGAACAGCCAAGTGGCGGCTTCCTCGACAGCATGCGCGCCATGCTCGGCGGACGGTCGACCTCGGTGCCGGCGGTGCGCGCGGCAGGTCCCGATCCGCGCGGGAACAGCGGCACTCAGCCTCAAGGCAGTGATCCGCGCTGGGGCGGCGCGCAAACTCAAGCCTCGCCATTCAGCGGCGGCAGTTCGTCATTTCTTGGCACGGCGGCGGCGACTGCGGCCGGCGTGATCGGCGGCGCGCTGTTGATGAATAGTTTCCGTTCGATGTTCGGCGGTCATCAGAACGCGATGTATGA
>JAFAQJ010000307.1 GCA_019246455.1 Pseudolabrys sp. | reverse complement strand
ATAACGCCAAGCTGATCTGGGAAGGTCATCGCGCTGGCCGCGAGATTGGCTATTGCCACATCGAGAAACTTCACAATCTCGAAGCGCTACCCTCGACCGGATTCATGGTGAGTTGTTTCCCGGTCAAGGTGAAAGGCGGGTCCGCCGGCTGGACTCGCGCGGTCGCGATACTCGATGCGTGAGAAATTACGCGGCTAATTCGCGCCTGAACGTGGTTGCTAGGCGGTTAATGCCGCCGCGCGGATTTGAATCTTCGTACTCTCTTCGCATTCACGCTCGCCGCTGAAACGGCTCGGCGCTTAACCGGGCTACAAAGGGTCACCCGCTATCGCTGTCCACGCGACGGGGACGCGATTGGCCATTCAACCGGCACTACGCCCCGCGCGCAGGGGCGTTGAATGCGGGTCTCATCGAACGTTCGCGCTGCGGCGCGCGTGCTGAGCGTGCTGGCGCTGGCCTCGGGGCTCAGCGGCGCCGCACAGTCTTCGCCGTTGATACATTTGGGAGTGTTCGTGCCAGCGGAGTCCGCGCTCATCACGCGGCCCGCGCCCCCGAAAACGCGCGGCCCGTTCGGATTAGCTGACACAACCAACATCTATTCCGCGCGCTGGCAGAACCTCCAGCCGCTCCTGCGCATCGAGGCCAAGATCGTCGAGATGTGCCGCGCTGCCGCGTCGGGATGCCCCGCCGCGGCGGCGAAGTTCATCGCGGTGGTGGATGCCGGCCGCAAATTGCAAGGCCGCGCCCGCATCGGCGAAATCAATCGCGCCGTCAACCTGGCGATCCGCCCGGCGAGCGATCTCGCTCAATACGGCGTCATCGAATTGTGGGCTTCGCCGCTCACCACTTTTGCCTCCGGTGCCGGCGATTGCGAAGACTACGCCATTGCCAAATACGTCGCGTTGCGCGAAGCCGGCGTTCCCGAGCGCGATCTGCGGCTTCTCGTGGTGCGGCTTGGTAACGACGACCATGCCGTAGTGTCGGCCCGCGTCGATGGCGAGTGGCTCATTCTCGACAATCGTAACATGCGCTTGCTGACCGAAGCCGATTCCGGTCTTGAGGCGCTTTACGCACTCGGCGGCGCACCCAACTCTGTGCCGTCAATGACAGAGGCTCCGGCCACGGCCGCAGCGCCAGGGTTAGATTGGCCCCAGTCCTTTGCCGTGGAGCTGAGCGTCTAGCCCGTCGCGTTGCGGGCGTGCAGCGCCATCGCCACCAGCGCGGTGCCGCCGAACACCATATTGATGCCGACCAGAAGCCCAATCGCCCACACCGCCGAACTCGGTAGGCCGGCGAAGATCATCGCGCTGAGAATGAGATCGACCACACCGCTCGCAAACATCCAGCCCCATTTGCCCGACAGCTCGCGCTTGTGGTCGAGCGCAAACATGATGGTCACGACGCCTTCGATGAAAAAGAAGGTGATCAGCACCAGTGTTAGCGAAAATGCGCCACTGATCGGGCGCGCGAGCAGCATGCCACCGACCAGCACCGCGAGCGCCGCAGAGATCAGCGACCACCAGAAGCCGGGCGCGTGGCGCATGTAAAACGTGGTGACAAGACCGACGACGCCGCTGAACAGAAAGAGCCAGCCGAGCACGATGGTTGCCGCGATCGTGGCAAAGGGCGGGATGACGATCGCCACCGCACCGAGCACCAGCAGCACGACACCTTCGACGAGAAACAGCACCCAGTGCCGGTGCAGCGTACTGTTCACCGCGGCCTGCACTTTTGGATCGGTGGGATCAATCGACATTGCAGCCTCCTTGAGCTTGCCGTCGCCAAACTATACCACGCCGTCATACGACTGCGTGTCTGCCGGCTGCCTAATTCGTGACCCAGTCGGCGCATTTCGCGACAGATGCCTCGGCCCCCCAAGGCATGATCGGCACGCTCGACGTCGAGTTTTTTGGCGAGCCTTGGATCGGCCGGTCGCTATAGACCATGTAGACTAGGACATTGCGCTTGGTGTCGCAGCCACGCACGATCTGCATGCGCTTGAAGAACAGCGAGCGGCGGGTGCGGAAGACATCTTCGCCCTGCTCAAATTTGGCTTTGAACTTGATCGGCCCTGTCTGGCGGCAAGCGAGCGAAATGTCCGACACCTGCTCGGCAACGCCGAGCCAGCCTTTCCAGCCGCCTTTTTCCGGCGCGGTGAAATGGCATGCCACGCCTTCAACGGCCGGATCGTCGAGCCCATATGTGACGAGCTTGTCATTCGGCGAGAGAAGCTTGAAGACCGTGGACTTCTTGAAAATGACATCAGGCTCTTCGGCGGCTAGCGCCGGGGCGAATGTCGCGAACACCGCCAGGATAGCGGCAACCAAAACGCGCATGGGTCCCTCCTCGCGTTACGAGCGAGATAGGCATGCACCGTCGTCAGTGGAAGGCCGTCAGACCCACAGCCGCTCGGTTTTTTCCAGACCTGTATAAAGCGCGGCGACGTACTCGCCATAGCCGTTGAAGAGTTGGGTCGGCCGTCGTTCGTTGGTGCCGATCACCTCTTCGCTTGCCTGGCTCCAGCGTGGATGCGGCACCTGCGAATTGACGTTGGCCCAGAACCCGTACTCGGACGACTGTAAAGCTTCCCAGTAGCTCTTCGGCCGCTTGTCGGTGAAGGTGAAACGCACGATCGACTTGATCGACTTGAAGCCGTACTTCCACGGCGTCGCGAGGCGCAGCGGCGCACCGTGCACCTTGGCCAGCGGATGGCCGTAGGCCCCGGTCGCAACGAAAGCCAACTCGTTTATTGCCTCTTCGATGGTGAGGCCTTCGGTGTAGGGCCACGGAAACCAGGTCTGTTTCTGGCCGGGCGCCATCTTCGCATCCATGAAGGTCTGCATCTGCACGTATTTCGCCGAACCGAGCGGCCGCGCAAATTCCACTAATTTGGCGAGCGGAAATCCAGTCCAGGCAATCGCCATGCTCCACGCTTCGACGCAGCGGTGGCGATAGGTGCGCTCCTCGAGCGTCATCCTGCGGATCAGGTCGTCGATACCGATGGTCTGTTCTTTCTCCACCATGCCGTCGAGCTTGATCGTCCACGGCCGGGTCTGAAGTGCCTGTGCGG
>JAFAQJ010000253.1 GCA_019246455.1 Pseudolabrys sp. | reverse complement strand
AAACGCGAGGTCGCCGACCGCGAGCATCCGCGCTGGCGCGAGCGGTTGACATCGGCGGGCCGGCCTTATGCCTGCGTCGAGGTCGCAATTGCCGACGAGCAGGATCGCCATCTGGACGCCGGCGAGACGGGGGAGATTCTAGTGCGTGGTGATGTACTGATGGCCGGCTACTGGCAGAACAAGGACGCGAGCGCTGCGGCGCTGCGTGGCGGTTGGCTGCATACCGGCGATGTCGGGGCGTTCGACGCCGACGGCTATCTCACCCTCAAGGACCGCTCGAAGGACGTCATCATCTCCGGCGGCAGCAACATTTATCCGCGCGAAGTCGAGGAGGTGTTGCTGCGTCACGCGGGCGTGCGTGAAGTGTCGGTGATCGGCCGCCCAGACCGCGAATGGGGCGAGGTCGTGGTCGCTTATATTGTCGGCAATGCGGAAGCTTCGGAGCTCGACGCGCTGTGCCTGTCGCAGATCGCGCGCTTCAAGCGGCCGAAGGACTACATCTTCATCGATGCACTTCCGAAGAACAATTACGGCAAGATTCTGAAGACTGAATTGCGCGAGCGCGACAGCGCGCGTAAATCAAGCTGATGCCTCCGCTCGCGCCTGCCAAGCCCTGTCCGATCTGCGGTAAGCCCGCCGAAGAGCAATTCAAGCCGTTCTGCTCGTCGCGTTGCCGCGACGTCGACCTCAACCGTTGGTTCTCCGGGGTTTATTCGGTCCCGGTCGCCGAGGACGAGGATGAGGACGGCGATGCGGCGATCAAGAGCGAAACAAAGTCCGAGGATCACGAATGACCGCCGCACAGTGGCCGGACATGCTCTTCTCCGTCATTCAACGGGCCGGTGTATCCCAGGTCGGCTACGTGCCGGACGCCGGGCATTCTCGATTGATCGAGCGCTGTATCGCCGATCCCAAAATCCACGATGTTTCGCTGACATCGGAAGAAGAAGGGGTTGCTTTGGCTGCCGGGGCCTGGCTCGGCGGTGCTCGCTGCGTGCTCCTCATGCAGTCGTCGGGCGTCGGCAACTGCGTCAACATGCTGTCGCTGATCAAGACCTGCCGTTTTCCGCTGCTAATGTTCGTCACGATGCGCGGCGAATATGAAGAGTTTAATCCGTGGCAGGCCCCGATGGGCTCGATCGTCGAACCAACCTTGAAGTTATGCGGCGTGGAAGCCGTCCGAGCCACTAAGCCGGAGGAAGTCGAAACGGTCGCGCAATCCGCCGTCCAACGCGTGTTCGGCGAAGAATCCGCCGCGGCCGTGATCTTGTCGCAGCGGCTGATTGGCAAAAAAGTGTGGACCAAATGATCGAACGGCGCGCCGCGATCAAGCAGTTGCTGAAAGACCGTCCAGACAACCTGTTTGTCGTCCCTGGTCTGGGCTCGACCTGTTGGGACCTCGCCTCGCTCGGCGAAAACGATCGCGATTTCTATCTCTGGGGTGCGATGGGCGGCGCGGCGATGATCGGATTGGGTCTGGCGCTCGCGCAGCCGGACAAACGGGTGGCCGTTGTCACTGGGGACGGCGAAATGCTCATGGGCCTCGGTAGTCTGGCGGCCATCGCCGTCCAAAAGCCCGCCAATCTGGCGATAGTCGTGTTTGACAACGGCGTGTACGGCGAAACCGGTATGCAGGCGAGCCATACGCAGCGTGGCGTCGATCTGGTGGCCGTGGCCCGCGCCGCCGGTTTCCCACGATGCTTCGATGTATCGGACGAGACGCAACTGGCCGGCGTGCACGCTCAACTTACCGCCGGCCACGAACTCCTGTTTGCGCGGGTCCGCATTGCGGCAGATGATCCGCCGCGGGTCCTGCCCGAGCGTGATGGGGTGGCGTTAAAACAACGGTTCCGGCGCGCTATTGGGGCTTCGGTCTAGAGAGCGCCGTCAACGCCTCCTGTTCTGGACAGTCTCCGGCGTGCCCTCTATAACGCGCCCCGCTCTTGAGGTTCTGCTGCTTTCCGGCGGAATCGGCGCCCAGGTAGCTCAGTTGGTAGAGCATGCGATTGAAAATCGCAGTGTCGGTGGTTCGATTCCGCCCCTGGGCACCATTTCCTGACCCTCGCCGTCTTCGTTAACGAAACGTCAACTCGGTTCGCCGACGCTGCGCGCAATGCGAACCAGGTTTTCGCCGCGCGTTCTGGGTGGTCTTCTGGCGGGCGCTGCGGCGCTGGCCCTCGCTGGCTTTTCGTGGTCGGCCCAGCCCTCGCTCGACCGCGCGCAGTTTCAGCGGCCAAAGACCATTCCACATCCGGACGACAACCCGTATTCCGAAGCGAAGGCGGCGCTTGGTCGGATGTTGTTCTTCGATCCGGTCTTGTCCGGTTCGCAAAAGATTGCGTGCGCGTCATGCCACGATCCTTCGCTGTCGTGGCAAGATGGGAGGCCGCGCGGCATTGGCGAAAAGATCATGCCGCGACGCTCGCCGACCTTGCTCAACATCGCTTGGGTGCCGACGCCTGGCTGGGCCGGGCAGTTCGAGGATCTGGAGAACGTTGCTTTCACGCCGATCTCCTCGCCGATCATCATGAATCTGCCGGAACACCTGGCCGTCGAAAGATTGAGCGCAATTCCCGGTTATGTGTGGGCATTCACTACGGCGTTCGGCAGCGGGCCGATCACCAAGCGAAAGATCGAGCTGGCGCTCGCGACCTACGAACGTTCAATCGTGTCGAAAGAGGCGCCGTTCGATCGGTGGATCAAAGGCGACGAGCGCGCGATCAGCAGCGAAGCCAAGCGGGGTTTTTCGTTGTTTGTCGGCAAGGCGAATTGCGTGTCATGCCATAGCGGTTGGGCCTTTACCGACGCTTCGTTTCACGATATCGGCACCGCGAAAGACAATGATATCGGCCGCAGCAAATTATTTCCGTCGTCGGTGGGGCTACGGTACGCGTTCAAGACGCCGACGCTGCGCGATGTGGCAAAACGGCCGCCTTACATGCACGACGGCTCGCTTGTAACGCTCGAAGAAGTGTTGGAGCTTTACAGCCGAGGAGGCATTGCTCGGCCGAGCAGAGATCCGCACATCCGCCCGCTTAATCTCTCGACGCAGGAAAAATCGGACCTGATCGCCTTTCTGCGTACGCTCAACAGCGACCCGCAGCGCGTCGCCGCGCCGCAATTGCCACCGCGATAAAAAGGAAAATCAGATCAGAACGGGAAGGCCGGATCCGATCAGGAACAGGCCGCCGATCAGCATGTAGCCGGCACAGGTTTCGAGCGTCTCAACGCGCGCGGGAAATCGCTGCGCGAAATGAGCCATAAAGGTTCCTGCCGCGACACTGATCGTGCTGATAACGCTGAGCACTGGATTCCCTGCGTACTTTTTCTGACCGATATCACTCATAGCCAGCAATGCTTACCGGACGCCTTCCCAACGCGCCCGTCACGCCTCGTTCACTTTTGGAGGTTAACCAAACCTTAAGATCGATCACGCAATTGCCGCCATTTGTGGTAAAACCTTAAGCATACCAGCGGCCTGAGAGCGGCTTTGAAGCTGGTTGATTAAGCGCTGGAGATAGTGGGAATGGGACGGCTGCGTATCGGGCCGTCGCGCGTGGCTGTTTGGCCGCTCGCGATTGTGGTTAACGCGTTGCTCGCAACAAGCGCGAGCGCTCACGTCAAATGGTTTTGCGCGTTCGATGTCGCCGGCCAGCCGCGCGGCCTCGAAAATGTGCTGTGCCCCGATTTTGAAATCCTGACCGGGCTTTCGGTTCTCGCTTTGATGTCGGGCTGCCTGATGGAAGGCACGCCGGTCGGTCTCGCGATGATCCGATCGATCGATCGCGCGACACAATTCCTGCGCGACAACACTGAAATGTTGTTTCGCGCCGGCGCCGCCTTCTTCTTCATCTCGATCTGGGCGGTCGGCGGAATTCTTCTGACACCGGAATTGAAGACCTCGTCGCCGGCGATCGGCGCGCTGCATCTTGCGATCGCTGCCGGCATGTTGTCCCGCCGCACGATGCCGCTGTCGGCAGCGGGTATCGCAATTATTTTCGGTATCGCGGTTTGGGAATACGGCATCTTCCATCTCGCCGACTATCCGGTCTTTCTCGGCGTCGCCGCCTATCTCGCCTTGACAGGTTTGCGGCGCGATCTGTTCGGCGTGCGCGCGATCGACGTCGTGCGCTACAGCGCCGGCATCACTCTGATGTGGGCTTCGATCGAAAAGTGGGCTTATCCGGAATGGTCGTTCCCGCTGCTCGCGCAGCATAAGGGCATGACGCTCGGCTTCGATCCGGAATTCTTCATGCGTGCGGCCGGCGCCATCGAATTCGCGCTTGCTTTCTCGCTGATGTGGACGCCACTGGTGCGCCGCATCGGAGCGATCATGCTCGCCGGCATGTTCGTCAGCGCGGTGGCGGAATTCGGCAAGGTCGATCTGATCGGCCACACGCTCATCATTGTCGTGCTGGCGGCGATTGTCGCCGACAACGGTGGCGAGGCGGCGCTGGTGCGTCGGCCCTGGCTCGCGCCGCTCGCGTATGGCGCGTCAGTCGGTGTCTTTCTGCTGGCTTATTATGTCGGGCATACCGCGCTGTTTGGCACGGCAATGCTCTGAGCGGCTATTCGACCTTGACGACCAACCGCATCTTCGGGTGGATCGCGCATAGTACGGTGAACGTGCCGGGCACCGTGAAATTCACGACGGACTTGCTGCCCGGCTCCTGATCGCCCGAGTCGAAGGTGAAATTACTAGCGTTGATGTAGGCGTGGTGGCGCAGGTCGGCGTCATCATTGACGATCGTGATCGCTTCGCCGCGTGAGAGGCCGATCTCTTTTGGCGTAAATTCGCGCCCTTTCTGCGAGACCAGGTAGGGTCCCGCGGCTAGGGCCCCGGTCGCGCAACCAAGCAGCGCGGAAACCAGCGCGAAGCTAGCCGGCGTTAGCACTTTTTTGGCGTGGGACATCGGAAATCCTGGTTTTCCTCACCGTGCCCCGGTGCAGTTAAGACGGCGTTAACGAAATCCTCAGGATTGGAACCGGCTATCAAGCCGCTTTAACCGCCGAACGGTACGCCTAAGGCTCGAAAACCCAGGCATTTCATGCCCAAGACGCGGCTTATGAGCTCACCAGCATCGCCATGGCACCGGGGCGTAACCCGGGTGGCATCATTTTTCATGACGATCCGCGGTCGGATCCTGATCGCGTTCACGGTCATCAGTCTGATTACGGCGGCGCTCGGCGGCTACGCGACGCTCAATGTCAAGGATGCCGGCATTCTCGTCGACAAGACGTATGACGAGGCGCTGATGTCGATCAATTACGCGCGTGCCGCGGAAACCGACTTTGCCAACATGCGCGCTACTTTCGCGCGGCTGTGGGTCGCGTCCGATCCCGAGATCAGAGCCAGCCTCGATGTCAGCATCGCGCGCTCCGCCAAGACGCTCGACGAGGATCTCACGATTGCGGTGCAGCGTTCGCAGTCGATTCGCGCCAAGCAAGCCGCAGAGAATGTGCGACGGGCCGTGGCGGACTGGAACGCGATGCGCGGAAGACTGCTCGAGCACTCGAAGCCCGATGACAATTGGGAGGCGCTCGACCAGTACGCCACCAAAGCCGACGAACAGATCGATCTGCTGGTAAACTATACCGCGGGCGACGGCTTTATCTACCGCCAGAGCGCGCGGGCCACGGTAACGCGCGACATCAACCTCAATATCGTCGGCACGGCGCTCGCCCTGCTGCTTTCGGCTTTAGTCGCATGGGCCCTCGTGCGGCGCATCGAAGGCCCGGTCGCTGCCGCGTCGCATGTCGCGGAATGCATCGCGACCGGAAAGATCGATGTCGTGATTCCGAAGGGCGGCTCCGATGAGCTTGGTGATTTGCTCGCTTCGATGGGCACGATGCGCGACAACATCAAAGCGATGATGGATCGCGAGGTGGCCCAGCGACGGTCGGCGCAAGCCCGGCTTGCCGATGCGTTGGAGAGTTCGCAGGAAGGCGTGATCGTGATCGACGCCGACAATTGCATTGCCCTTGCCAATTCCCAGGCCGCTGATTTTCTCGGCATCTCCCGCGCGCTGCTCACTGCCGGCGCCCGGCTTGACGATTTACTTCCGGAATTCAAGGACAACGCCGCGGCCGGTCGTCTGCTGTTGTCGCACGAGGACAAGCCGCAGGCAGCTCGCGAAATTCTGCTCGGCGACGGCCGTTGGTTGCGCATCAGTCGCAGCGCCACGCGTGACAACGGCCTCATTATCGTGTGCAGCGACATCACGCTGGCCAAGAAACAAGAAGCCAATCTGCGCCAGACCAATCGCCGACTCGACGCCGCGCTCGATAACATGTCGCAAGGTTTGTGTTTCTTCGACGCGCAGAACCGGCTCGAAGTCGTCAACCGGCGGTTTTTCGACATCTTCGGCCTATCGCGCGACGAAGTGCGACCCGGCACTACGTTCCGTGAAATTCTGGAACTGAGCGTCGCCAGCCAGAACCATCCGGACCGCACGGTCGACGATCTTTTGGCTGAACAGGCCAATGTGCGTCGCTACGCCAACGGCTCGCACCTCTATGATTTTGCTGATGGGCGCGTCATCGCCTGCGCCTATAAGGCCACCGCCAATGGCGGCTGGGTCGCGACCTATGAGGACGTTACCGAACGCCGGCAGGCTGAAAGCAAGATCATGCATATGGCGCGCCATGACGCGCTCACTAACTTACCGAACCGCGTGCTGTTCCGCGAGGAGATGCAGGAGGCGCTGCTGCGCGGCGAAGAGCTTGCGGTGCTCTATATCGATCTCGATCGCTTCAAGAGCGTCAACGATACGCTCGGTCATCCGGTCGGCGACGCACTATTGTGCGAGGTGACGAAGCGCCTGCATGCGGCGGTAAGCGACTTCGATACGGTGGCACGTCTGGGCGGCGACGAATTCGCCATCATTCAGCTTGGCGCGCGTCCCACGTTGTCGACCGAGCTTGCGGCTCGCGTCATCGAGCGGCTGTCAGAGCCCTTCGACGTGCTCGGCAATCAGGTCGTGATCGGGGCCTCGGTCGGTATCGCGATTGCGCCGACCGACGGCAATGAACCTGACCAGTTGCTGCGCAACGCTGACATGGCGCTCTACCGGGCCAAGAGCGAAGGTCGCGGCAAGTACCACTTCTTCCAGCCAGAGATGGACGCGCAGATGCAGGCGCGCCGCGGCATCGAGCTCGACTTGCGCAAGGCGCTCGCGGCCAATGAGCTCGAGATCTACTACCAACCGCTAGTCGATGTTGCGACCGAGCGTGTCGCGGGCTTCGAAGCACTGCTGCGCTGGAATCATCCGGAGCACGGCCTCGTGCCGCCAGATCAGTTCATCCCG
>JAFAQJ010000226.1 GCA_019246455.1 Pseudolabrys sp. | reverse complement strand
TGGGGCGGCTTGCCTTGACAAAGCCGGCACCCCATGCGTTTTTCGCGCGCTTTCTCACCCGCATCGCCGGATTCGTTCATGCACCGTTATCGTTCCCATACCTGTGGCGCGCTCCGCGAGAGCGACATCGGTCAGCAGGTCCGGCTGTCCGGCTGGGTGCACCGCGTGCGCGACCACGGCGGCGTTTTGTTCATCGACCTGCGCGACCATTACGGGCTAACGCAAGTCGTCGCTGACCCGGATTCGCCGGCGTTCAAGCTGGCCGAGAAGCTCCGCTCGGAGTGGGTGGTGCGGATCGACGGCAAAGTGCGAAAGCGTCCCGCCGGCACGGAGAATCCGGAACTGCCGACCGGCCTCGTCGAAATCTACATCAACGAGATCGAGGTGCTGGGTCCGGCCGCGGAATTGCCGCTGCCGGTGTTCGGCGAACAAGACTACCCGGAGGACATCCGGCTCAAATACCGCTTTCTCGATCTCCGGCGCGACAAGCTGCACGCCAATATCATGCTACGCGGCAAGGTCATCGACTCGATCCGCCGACGTATGAAGGAGGCCGGCTTCTTCGAATTCCAGACTCCGATCCTGACCGCGTCGTCGCCGGAGGGCGCGCGCGATTTCCTGGTGCCGTCGCGCCTGCACCCCGGAAAGTTCTACGCGCTGCCGCAGGCGCCGCAGCAGTTCAAGCAGCTCCTGATGGTCGCGGGCTTCGACCGCTATTTTCAGATCGCGCCGTGCTTCCGTGACGAAGACGCGCGCGCCGACCGCTCGCCGGGCGAGTTCTATCAGCTCGATCTCGAGATGAGCTTCGTCACGCAGGACGACGTGTTCAGCGCGGTTGAGCCGGTGATTCGCGGTGTGTTCGAGGAATTTGCCAACGGCAAGAAAGTCACCCCGAAATTCCCGATGATCCCGTTCGCTGAGGCGCTCCGCAAATACGGCACCGATAAGCCGGATTTGCGCAATCCGGTTGTGATGGAGAATGTCAGCGAGGCATTCCGCGGTTCGGGCTTCAAGATTTTCGCCCACATCCTCGCCAACGATCCGAAGGCCGAAGTCTGGGCCATTCCTGCGAAGGGCGGTGGCAATCGTGCGTTCTGCGACCGCATGAATTCATGGGCGCAGGGCGAGGGCCAGCCTGGTCTTGGCTACATTTTCTGGCGTGAAGGCGAGGAGGGCGGCGCCGGTCCGCTTGCCAAGAACATTGGCCCCGAGCGTACCAAACGGATCGCTGAGCAACTCAAACTCGGCGTCAATGACGCCTGCTTCTTCATCGCCGGCAAGCCGAAGGATTTCGTCAAGTTCGCCGGTCCGGCGCGCACTAAAGTCGGCGAGGAGTTGGGTCTCGTTGCCAAGGATCGGTTCGACTTCTGCTGGATCGTCGACTTCCCGATGTACGAATGGCACGAGGAAGACAAGAAGATCGATTTCTCGCACAACCCATTCTCGATGCCGAACGTGCCGCACGACGAATTCCTCGCACTCGATCCGAACGACCACGACAAAATTTTGTCGCTCAGAGCGTTCCAGTACGACATCGTCTGCAACGGCATCGAATTATCGTCGGGCGCGATCCGTAACCATCGTCCCGACATCATGAAGAAGGCCTTTGCCATCGCCGGTTACGGCGAGGACGTGCTTGAGGCGAAGTTCGGCGGTATGTTGCGAGCGCTGACTTACGGCGCGCCGCCGCACGGCGGCATCGCGCCCGGCATCGACCGCATCGTGATGCTGCTCGCCGGCGAAGAGAACCTGCGCGAGGTCGTGTTGTTCCCGATGAACCAGAAGGCTGAAGACCTGCTGATGGGCGCGCCGTCCGAGGTGACCCCGAAGCAGCTTAAGGAGCTTTCGATCCGGATCGACCTGCCGAAGAAATGACGTGAAGCGTCATACCCGCGAAGGCAGGGATCTCATCATTTGTCCGGCAGCGGGATGAATTCGATCTCATCGCCCGGCACCGTGTTGAAGTGCCCGGCTTTCCAGTCGGCCTTAGCCTGCTCGATGCGTTCCTTGCGCGAGGAGACGAAATTCCACCAGATGTGACGCGGCCCATCCATCGGTTCGCCACCGAGGATGACAAAATGCGCGCCGCGCCGCGCTGAAATCGTCACCGCGTCGCGCGGCTTGAATACCAAAAGCTTGCCAGCCCCGAACGTGTCACCACCGACCTCAATCTCGCCGTCGATCGTATAGATCGCACGCTCCTCGTGGCCGGCATCGAGTGGGATCGAGGCGCCAGGCGCAAGGGTCACGTCGGCGAAGATTGTTTCCGATGTCGTCTTCACGGGCGACGACGCGCCGTAAAGCTGTCCGATCACAACCCGCACCGATTGGCCATTTTCCTTGATCGTTGGAAACTCCGCGCCACCATGATGCGCGAAGGCGGCGTCCATTTCTTCCTTGGTCGCCGGCAGCGCGACCCACATCTGCAAGCCGTGGATTGGGCCGCCAGTGGCGCGCTTCTCGGTGCCGGTACGTTCCGAATGGACGATGCCACGCCCCGCCGTCATCAGATTGATGGCACCGGGCCGGATCGCGACCGCAGTGCCAAGCGAATCCCGATGCATGATCTCGCCGTCGAACAGATAGGTGACGGTTGCGAGCCCGATATGCGGGTGTGGCCGCACGTCGAGGCCCTGGCCCGCCTTGAATTCGGCGGGGCCGAAATGGTCGAAGAAGATGAAGGGGCCAACCATCCGGCTCTTGGCCGAAGGCAGTGCCCGGCGCACGTAGAATTCATCGCCGAGATCGGCCGTGCGCGGCACGATTACCTGCGCAAGCGCCTCGCACGTGAAAGCATCGCCGGCTTTGGGATCGGGACCGGGGGAAAAACTCATGACGGCATCCTATGATGCATTGTGGTGAAGCACATGTAGGTTGCCGTTTACGCTTTGCTAACCATACCGGTCGCGTGGCCTTATACTTAAGCTCACTTTTACGGCAGCTCGCCACTCTGTCGCGTCACGAGATGGGGTGGGTGGCGTTGTTTCCGCGCAATAAGTTGTATGGCGCAATCGCTGGCGCACTGCTCGCCGGCGCACCCTTGATTGCGTTCGATGTCTGGATCGGCGGCCTGCTGGAACGTCAGGGCAGCGAGGAAAGCCTGCTGCTGGCGAAGCGCGCGGTCGCGCTCGCCGAGACCCGCGTCTCGCAAACCATTTCGATGCTCGATGGCCTTGCCGCAGCTGGCGTCAATTCGTGCAGCCCCGAGCATTTGGCCGCGATGCGCCGCGCTGTCTTTCTGACCGCGCCGGTCAAGGGCGTGGCGGTGATCGACGCTGACAATCAGCCGATGTGCACGCAGGTCGGCCCGCCCAACGGCATTAGCCGGATATTGTCCGCAGAGCCGCTCGAGAACGTGCCGGGCTACGCTCTCGAAGTGATTGAAGCCGGCGGCGGCCAGCGCATGGTGCGGCTGCGCCGCAAGGCGGGGGGCGGCGTGGCCGACATCTGCGCCGTCATCCCAGTCGAGCTGTTTCTGCCGCAAATTTCGACGAATGGCGGGCCGCTCAATGTCTACGCCTCGGTCACGACGGGTCGCGGGGCCTTGATCGGAACGAACGGCGCGTTGCCGTCCGATCAGGCCGACGGCAGCTTCTCGGGCGGCGCGCAGTCGTCGAAATACGGGTTTATCGCGACCACGACTTTGGCGCGCTGGCGCGCCATCGAGAACCATAGCGACCTGAGTTGGCTTAGCCACTTTGCGGCGATAGCTTTGGGCCTGCTGATCGTCACCCTCGGCATCATTCTGCCGCGCCGCGAGACGGGCAATCCGGTCGCTGAGCTCCAGCGCGCTCTGGAAGCCGGCGAGTTCGTTCCTTACTACCAGCCCCTGGTCGACATCCGCTCCGGTCAGTTGCGCGGCGCCGAGGTGCTGGTGCGCTGGAAGAAGCCAGACGGCTCGCTCGTGTTGCCGGGCGCCTTCATCCCGCTCGCCGAATCGAGCGGCATGATCCTGGCCCTAACCCGCGATCTGATGAAACGCGTTTGCGCCGAGGCGGGGCCCGCGATCGGCAAACGGCCCGGTCTCAAGATCTCGTTCAACTTCGCAGCGCAATTGTTCCGCAGCGACAGCATCGTCAAGGACGTGCGCAATATTTTCGTCGGCTCGCCGATCCAGATGTCGCAGGTCGTGCTCGAGCTGACCGAACGCGATCCGATCGAAAATCTGACCGAGACGCGACGAGTCGTCGCCGCGCTGCAGGGCTTGGGCGTGCGCATTGCGATCGATGACGTCGGCACAGGGCACAGCGGCCTGTCCTACATGCTCAAGCTCGGCGTTGACATCATCAAGATCGACAAGATGTTCGTCGACGCGATTGGCACCGACCGCAATTCGACCACCATTGTCGAAACTTTGGTCGATCTCGCGCACAACATGCGCATGGACGTGGTCGCGGAAGGCGTCGAGAATTTCGAGCAGGTCGTGCATTTGCGCGAGCTCGGCATCCGCTCGGCGCAGGGCTACGTCTTCGCCCCGCCGCTGCCAGGCAGCGCGTTTCTTCAACTCGTGGAATCGCTCGATCCGCTGCCGGCCGCGGCGGTCGAAAGCAAAGTCGCGGAATCGGCTCGCCGCTATATGGACGCGCGCACCCAGTTCGACGCAGCTTGATGCCGGCGTGAAAAAGGGCGGCCAAATTGCGGCCGCCCAAGTCTAAACGCCACGCGGGAGGAACCTCAGATACGGGTCGGCCCAATGCCGCCGGCCCGCGTGTGCCTGAATTCAACAACCATTGCGTCAGTCGGGCTATGATTCGTCAACCGGCAATTGACGCCCCTGTGACGGTTCTGTGGAGATGTGATGTTTGTGCCGCCCTAGGCGGCGGCAAGCTCGGTCTCGATTGCCGCGATGATACGCGGGTCTGTTGGTTCCATCGCCGAGGTGAAGCCGGCCTTGAGGCCGCCGTTGCGGCCAACGAGGTACTTGTGGAAATTCCAGCGCGGCGTTTCGAGCGGGCGCTCCAAAGCGGCCCAGCGATAGAACGGGTGCGCGTCAGGGCCCTTCACTGCGGCCTTCTCGGAAAGGGGGAAGGTCACGTGATAATCGCCGTGCGCCGTCTTCTCGATCTCGGTGACGCCGCCGGGCTCCTGGCCGCCGAAGTCATTGGACGGGACGCCGACCATGAACAACCCGCGTTCGCGGTAGCGTGTCCACAAGTCCTGAAGGCCGGTGTATTGCGGCGTATAACCGCACAGCGAGGCGGTATTGACCACTATGATCGGACGCCCGGCGTGCTCGGCGAGCAGGATCGGCTTGCGGTCGAGCCCATTGAAGGTGAAGCCATAGGCTGTGATGCGGCTCATCGTCGTTGCAAAGCCCCGCCCGGGCGCCGCGAGAAGCGCGGTTATGGCAAGAATCTGGCGGCGGTCGAGCATGCCGCCTTATAGCGCGTGAAAAGCCGCGCCGAAACGGCACTTACGCGTTTGTGATGCGCCGGAATTTGACCCCGATCACGCCTTTCTTTGGTCCGGAACCCTTGATGGTCTTGGGATCGAGATAAGGGAAGGGTCATGCGCCGGCATTTCACTATTTGGGGACCGTCTAAGCGCGCCGCGCTTGCCGTGCTGTTCAGCGCGGTGGTGGCTTCATTCGTCATCAGCGCCGATCGCGGCTCGAATCCTAATGGCTATTCCTCGGCGGGGAGCGCGGCGATGGCCATGCTCGATGAGGAGCACGCTTTGGCCGCCGGGTCCGCTGCGCGCATGGCCGACGCTCAACGTGAAGCCAATGTTGCTCTCGCTGAGGAATTTGCGCGCATCAGGAACGAGGCTGCATTCGCTACGGCCGAGGCTCCCGTGACGGTCGCCAAAGTCGAGATCAAGGCGCCGTCGCCGAAGCCGCACATGGTTGCACCGCATGAGACCGCTGTGGCCGAACCCCTGCAATTAGCGGCGATGATGAGCCCCTTGCCAGTTGCGACGCAGCAGCCGGGCGGTAGCCTCGTGACCCGCAAGGCGCGCGCCGTCGCCGCGGCGGTCGAGCGTGTGCCATCGTGGCTGCGGCAGGCGGCCGATTGGGTGGTCGATTGGCCGGCGCCGTCATTGCCGCGCTGGCGCTTCGCCTCGCTCTGACCCTAGGCTCGACGCCGGTTCCATATCAAACCTCAAGCGTTATGGAACTTGAGGTTCAACGCACAGCCTACGCTGAGTTTTGTCGTCCAGAAAGGCGACGACGTAAGGGAACGGTCGACGCTGCGCCTGTATTTGGGTGAGGGCGAAGGCGTGTGCGTGTTGGCCGGGCCCTTACGCCGCCGCGTGAGAGGGCAGACGGACTGTCGTCTCAAAACTCGTACCGCATTCCTCGCAGCGCCAGAGGTGGCGGGCGCGGTGGCCGTCGAGATATTCGGACCATTCCGGAACGTAGACCGGTTCGCCGCATTGCGCGCATTCGATCACGGGGCGCGAGTGGGCGTATCGGTCGATTGTGCGATCGCGAAGCAACATCGGGCGCCTCCAAAACTTTTGTTGGCCCCAACCCCACCGTGACAGCGATCCTAAAACGGATTCTGCGCGAGTGAAGCAGCAGGGCTGACATAACATGCATCCGCCGCGCGAAATTTTTACGACACTTGGATGTCGTCCGGCTCTTGCCGCATTAACGTCGAAGTTTTTCCGCGAACTGCCGCGTCTAGGCGTTCTTTCGCAACCGCGAGAGGCGGCTCGCTTCTTTGGCGTTGATCGCGCCGGTCGGCACGCGTCCGGCCACTAGCTCCTTGACCTGATTGACCGTGTCGAAGGCTTGATGTTCCGCTGCTTCCGGGGTGAGCCCGGCGGTATGGGGGGTCGCGATCACGTCGACACGCTCGGCCAGGAACAACGATGGTTTCTGGTCCGGCGCGCGGCCGACATCCATCGCCGCGCCGGCGATGATTTTCTTGTCGAGCGCCTCCGCCAACGCCCTTTCGTCGATCAGGTTGCCGCGCGAGAGGTTGAGGAAATAGGCGGTCTTCTTCATCTTGGCGAAGGCGGCGGCGTTGATCAGACTTTCGGTCTGCTCGTTGGCGACGACGAGACAAATCACGAAATCGGATTGGCTCAACGCCTCATCGAATCCGACCTGCCGCACGCCCGACTCCGTGATTTTCTTGAACGGGTCGCTGACCAGCACGGTCATGCCGAAGGCGACGCAAAGCCGCGCCAGATATTCGCCAATCTGACCGTAACCAAGGATGCCGACGGTCGCGCCCTTAAGCTGGCGCCCCATACGCGGCTCGGCGTCGCGACCGGCGCGGTATTCATTGGTCGACCAGGTGATGTGGCGGCCTATATCGATCATGTAGCCGATTGCCATTTCGGATACCGACGGAATGAATCCCGCGGTCGCTTGCGTGACCAGGATGCCTTGCTGGCTGGCGGCGGTGACGTCGATATTGCGGATGTCGATCGCGACGCGCAGGAACGCGCAGCAGTCCGGCAGCATCGGGAAGAGCTCGGCCGGTCCTGCGGTCTGCCGATCCGACACGATGATCTCGCAACCTTTGGCCGCTTGCGCCAGCGCCTTGGCGTCGAGCACCTTCCCGGTGTCGTTGAGCCGCACATCGCCGAGCCCGCGCAGCGCCTTGAGCGCGCGCGGCCCATAATAATTTTCGAGCATGTCGGGAACGTGCGTCAGGAAAATTGTGGCCATAGGCGCCGCCAGCAAGTGAAAGGGACCGGACTATGTCATGGGCGATCGTCGGGCGTAAGATGTGGCCATGCCCG
This sequence comes from Pseudolabrys sp., assembly GCA_019246455.1. Lineage (GTDB taxonomy): Bacteria > Pseudomonadota > Alphaproteobacteria > Rhizobiales > Xanthobacteraceae > Pseudolabrys. The sequence continues at coordinate 3,679 of JAFAQJ010000226.1, read as the reverse complement.
ACAAGGTCATCGAGAAACCCAAAGTCAGCCCTGCTACCAAGGTCAAGCCGAAGGTGGAGCGGCCGAAACTGTGGAAGGTGATCCTGCTCAACGACGATTTCACGCCGCGCGAGTTCGTCGTCGAAGTGCTTAAGGCCGTATTCCGGATGAACCGCGAGCGCGCCTATGCGGTGATGATGACCGCGCACAAGAAGGGCGCCTGCGTGATCGCGGTCTATACCCGCGACGTCGCCGACACCAAGGCCAAGGAAGCGACCGAGTTGGGCAAGGAAAACGGCTACCCGTTGTATTTTACCACCGAGCCTGAAGAATAGGCGGCGGACAGTCTGACGGGGAGCGACGTTTGCAAAAAGTCATGATCACCGCCGGGGCGAACGGCATTGGCCGCGAATTCGCGCGAGCCTTTGCTGCGACCGGCGCCAAAGTGTTCGTCTGCGACATCGATGAGAAGGGTCTCGCCGCGATCGGCAAGGACATCCCCGGCCTGATCGCCGCGCATTGCGACATGGCGAGCCGCACCGCGATCAGCCGCATGGTGCCGGAGGCGGTCGAGGCGCTCGGCGGGCTCGATGTCCTCATCAACAATGCCGGCATCGCCGGCCTGACGCATCCCGTCGAGGGCTTCCCGCCGGACGACTGGGACAAGGTCGTCGCCGTCAATCTCACCGCGATGTTCGACGTCACAAGGCTCGCCATTCCGCATCTGAAAAAATCGCAAGCCGGCGTCATCATCAACATGTCGTCGATTGCCGGGCGCTACGGCTTTGCCAACCGCTCGCCTTATGCCGCGACCAAATGGGGCGTGATCGGCTTCACCAAGACTTTGGCGATGGAGTTGGGCCCGTTCGGCATCCGCGCCAATGCGATTGCGCCCGGCGCGGTCGATGGCGACCGCATCCAGCGCGTGTTCGCGGGCCGGGCGCAGCTCTCGGGGAGGTCAATGGAGGAAGTGAAGGCCGAAGCCTTTGCGGCGCAGTCGATCGACGGCTTCATCGACCCGAAGGACATCGCGCAGCTGGCGGTGTTTCTGGCCTCGCCGGCGGCGAAGTCGATCAGCGGGCAGGTGATGCCGATCGACAATGATCGTCAACGCGCCTAATCCAGCTTCGCGATCACCGCGAGGCGATTGATCTTGCCGTCCTTGAACGCTTCGAGAAACGTATCGTAATCCCGGAACGACACGCAGCCGTTCGACTGGCCTTTGCCGCCGAGCATGTAGCTGTGCGCCAGCAATCCGTCGCGGCCGAAGATCGCGTCTTCACCGCCGAGCGGGGTGAGGCGGATCGCCTCGACGCCGTGAAACAGGCTCTCGCGCAGCTTCAAGTCATAGACATGCGGCGGGGTCGCGCCGCGCATGCGCAGATGGACGAAGTGCGGGTCGTCCATCTTGTCGCCGAGGCCCGAATGCGCCTCGAGCTCGGTGCCGTCCGGCAGATACACCTTGCGTTGGGTGATGACATAGACCGCGGTCTGCTTGTCGTAGGGCGCGTGCGGAATGCCGTCGCTGTCGGCGCGCGCATTCGCCATCGCGTCGGATGGCGTGAGCGAGGCGAGCTGCACCGGGCCGGCGCCGTAGAGCTTTTCGTAAGGCGTGAGCGGGCGCGCGGGCTTCGCGACTTTGCGCGGCGCCAGCTTTTTGTCGGGTAACACGGGCCCGATCAGGTTATGCACCGGCGCCGTGGTTTCGATCACGTTCGGGGTCGACACCACCGGCGCGATCACGCCGCCGACTAAACCGTCGAGCGCGGCGGTGCGCTTGCCTTGCGTCTTTGCCGGTGAGGGGCCGAGGTCGGGCGTTGCGGCATAGGCGAGAGCCTGCGCCGTTTCCGCTTTCCCATCGCCCAACGACCCCGTCACAATCTCCGGCTCGACCGCCGCCGGAATCTGCCGCACCGGCGGCATCGGAATGGCGGCCGCCTGAGCCGCGATCTGCACCTCCGGTCGCTCGCGCGGCAACGGCACAACGGCCGCGATGCGGGGATCGGCATAGGCGTGGCTCAGATGCGGGCCCGGCGTCTTGATGGCCTGGCGCGGGTCGCGTGGGACGACGGGTGGCGCCGCCGCATCGATCAACGCCACCTTGAGCGCGGCATGGCTGGCGACAGGGCCGGTGCCGTAAGGGCCGCCGGTCATCAGCGCGCCGGCCGAGACCACGGCGGCGCAGCCGAGCGAGAGGCCGGTGATCAGGGCGTGGCGCGAAAGGGCGGTGTTGGGGGCGCGGCGGGGCGGGGCCGCCAAAGGGAGCCGCTGGTGCACAGGATCCGGAGAGACGCGATACGCCATCGACACAAGCCCGCCCACCCACGCCGTTCTCGACACGGCGGCGTGCGGGGCACCCGGTGTGTGACGGCCAGGCGCCTAGATTTGCGGCATTTAGTTAAAAGGCGATTAAGTTTTGCGGGCCGGAGCCTGTGCGATTAGAGGGCGGCCTTTCGGCCGCCCTCGTAGTCTTTAGCTGCGTTTAGTGTCACGAACACCCCGTCGTGGACCCGCACGTATCGCACTTCATGCAGGTGCCGTTGCGCACGAGCGTATAGTTCTGGCATTCGCCGCACGGGTCGCCTTCGTAGCCTTTGGCTTTCGCCTCGGCGCGCTTCTCCGAAGCCGATGGCGCCTTTGGCTGCTGCCATTGCAGCGCTTCGAGCTTCTCGGTCGGAGACAGCTTGGCCTCGGGTTCGGCTTTGAGCGCCACGGCTCCGGCGACTTCGCCACGCGCGGCACTCGTGCCAATCGCCGTGACGTTGCTCGATCCTTGCCCGCCACCGGCCGCGCCACCCGTTGCACCCCCTTGGTTGCCACCCGCCGCATTCGACACCACCGAGAGCTTGTCGGTGCGATTGCGCGTCAGGCCTTTGGAGACGTATTTCGCCGCCGGCGCCCGGCCTTCGTGCTCGCCGTCGCCAAGCTGGTCGAAGCCGGCCTGCGAGGGATCGACATGGGCGAGGTCGTAGCGCTCGAGATACGACACCGCGAGCTCGCGGAACACATAATCGAGGATCGAGGTCGCGAACTTGATGGTGTCGTTGCCCTGGACCGGACCTGAGGGCTCGAAGCGGGTGAAGGTGAAGGCGTCGACATATTCGTCGAGCGGCACGCCGTATTGCAGGCCGAGCGAGACTGCGATCGCGAAGTTGTTGATGAAGGAGCGCAGCGCCGCGCCTTCCTTGTGCATGTCGATGAAGATCTCGCCGAGCCTTCCGTCGTCATATTCGCCGGTGCGCAGATAAACCTTGTGGCCGCCGACGACCGCCTTCTGGGTGTAGCCCTTGCGGCGTGAGGGCAGCTTCTCGCGGTCGCGGATCACCGTGACGCGCTCGACGATCTTCTCGACCAGCTTCTCGGCGACCGCCGCGGCGCGCGTTGCTTGCGGCTGCGCGAGCAGCGCCTCGACCGCATCCTCTTCGTCGTCCTCATCGGCAATGAGTTGCGCGTTGAGCGGCTGCGACAGTTTCGAGCCATCGCGGTAGAGCGCGTTGGCCTTGAGCGCGAGCTGCCAGGACAGGAGGTAGGCGTTCTTGCAGTCTTCGACCGTCGCGTCGTTCGGCATGTTGATGGTCTTGGAGATCGCGCCCGAGATGAAGGGTTGCGCGGCCGCCATCATGCGGATGTGGCTCTCGACCGAAAGGAAACGCTTGCCGGTGCGGCCGCACGGATTGGCGCAGTCGAACACCGGATAGTG
>JAFAQJ010000163.1 GCA_019246455.1 Pseudolabrys sp. | reverse complement strand
CCCTTTTCCGCCGGTTCTACACGGGACAATGCTATGTATGCGGCCGAATTTCTGCTTTCTACCCCGAACCCCCCTAGGGAGCGCCAGCCGAAGATTTGTCGTTGAATCTCTTGGCAGATTTTTGAATTTTTTCCCATGGCTGTCGCGAAACGGCAGTTTGCGTTCGCGGCGCGGGTCGCTTGGTCACCAGCCGCGATAGACGGTGTACATCGACGATGTGATGCGAAGCGGAATGTGATAGTGGCCTTCCGCCTCGGCGACAAAAAACTTGACCGGCACCGTGTCAAGAAAAGCGGGGTCGCCGCCCCCCTTGCCAAAGTAATCGCCTACCGCGAAGCGCAACTCATACTGTCCTATCGGAATCGGCCGGTCCTCAAAGAACGGCGCGGTGACGCCTTGTGCGTTGACCGCCACCTTCGCCAGACCGTGCATGCCATTTCCCGAAACTTCGTACAGCTCGACGCGTAATCCCTTAGCCGGGACACCGCGCTGAATGTCGATTACGTGGACATCCATAAAGCCGTGGACGCTCAACCGATCAGGTGCGGAGACGCGCTGGTCGAGCCGCAGCGCGGTAATCCGAAATATCTCATCGAGCGCCGTTTCGTATTCCTTCGCGACGCCATGGGTCAGACGCGTTTCAAACTGCCGGAAGATCGATTCCTTCGTATGGCGGCGGACACAAACGATGAAGGGGAAATTGAATTTCTTGGCGTAGGCAGCATTGAGCTTCTGGAAGCGCTCGAATTCCGCCGGCGACAGGTGATCAAGGCCGGCGCTGCCTTGCTCCGATTTGGACTCTGCCGTCATCGTTCCTGCTTGTGCTGCCTTGCCGGCAAGGTCTGGGTGGATGCGCAGCAGCGCCAGCTTTTCTTCGTCGGTTTTGGCGCGAACGACGGACTTCATTGCTTCGTGCAATGCAGCGAGCGATGCGAACGGGCGGCGATCGACGACAGCCTCTGCGACCCACGGGGAGTGCTCGAAAACCCCGCCCAGCGCCGCGACGAAATCGGGTTTGCTGGCGCGATTGAGAGTGTCGAGGCTGATGACCGGCATTATCGGCTGACCGTGCACTCGATCTGGCCATGCGGCTCGTCAGTCGGCAAGAACACCTGTTTTTTATTGTCGAGCTTAAACGGCTTAAGATTGATCAGCAGATAGTGCTTGTTGGGGCGAGCCATCGTGATGTCAGAGATATCCGGCACGGCCGCGAGCGCGGCCATCGCCATCCGGTAAAGGCTGTCTTGCAGGCTCTCGCTGTAGGTTGAGGCAAATACATCGAGCATGGTCGACATCGACGTCCCCATCGTTTCGCTCAGTTTCAGCCCAGATTCAATTTCATCCGACAGAGCGGGCGTTTTTCGCCAGTTCCTTATGTTCGCTGTGCCAATGCGTCGCAATGTCGAGCCGCGTTGGTAGCCAAACACGCTCGTGCTTCGCGATATGGTCGAAAAATTTCTCGAGCGCGGCAAGGCGGCCCGGCCGCCCCACGAGGCGGCAATGCAGCCCGACTGACATCATTTTCGGCATCGTCGCTCCCTCAGTGTAGAGAACGTCGAACGTGTCGCGCAGGTACATGAAGAAGTCTTGGGCCGAGGAATAGCCCTGCGCATTAACGAAGCGCATGTCGTTGACATCGAGTGAGTACGGAATGATGACATGCGGACCTTTCGGCCCTTTGACCCAGTAGGGCAGATCGTCGGCATAGGAATCCGAGGAGTAGAGGAAACCACCGTCATCCAGCACCGCCTTCAGCGTGTGCGGTGAGTTGCGGCCAGTGTACCAGCCGAGCGGCCGCTCGCCGGTGACCGCGGTGTGAATGCGAACCGCCTCGGCGAGATCCGCTCGCTCCGCTGCATACTCAAAGTCCTTGTAGTCGATCCACTTCAGTCCGTGGCTCGCGATCTCCCATTGTGCCTCTTTCATCGCGGCGACGATGTCAGGATTCTTCTCAAGCGCAGTGGCGACGCCAAACACGGTTGGCCTGCATTGACGGGCTTGGAAAAGCCGCAACAGACGCCAGAAGCCGGCGCGCGAGCCATATTCGTACATCGACTCGACATTCATGTGCCGCTGGTTAGGCCACGGCACCGCGCCGAGCACGTCGGAAAGGAACGCTTCGGACGTGGCGTCGCCGTGGAGGATCGAGCGTTCGCCGCCTTCCTCGAAATTGACGACGAACTGAACAGCAATAGGGGCGCGACCCGGCCACCTTGGGTCGGGCGAGTTGCGGCCGTAGCCGGCGAGATCGCGTGGATAGTCTGAGGGGCCCTGCATGTGAAGACCGCCGCTAACGCATCTGCTGGGTCAAACCGGCCACGCGCTCGGTGATGAGCATCAGGATGAGGGTGAAGATGACGATCAAGCCGGACGCAGCGGCGGTACGCACATCTAGATTGGTGTCTATCTGCTGCCACAGGTGGATCGGCAGTACTTCCGTGCGCTCGTCCGCGAGGAACAGCGAGACCGGCACATTGTCGAATGAAGCCATAAAGCAGAGGAATGCGCCCGAGGCGAGACCCGGCGCGATCAATGGCAGGATCACCCGGCGGAATGTCATCCAAGGCGTGCCGCCGAGGCTGATGGATGCGTCGAGTAAAGACGGGTCGAGCTGCGAGAGGGCGGCGACCGTGGTGCGCAATACGAAGGGCACGCAGACGATCACGTGACCAGCGACGAGGAACGGCACGCTCGGCGAGAAGCCGAGCTTGTTGATGTAGACCAGCGCCGCAAAGCCGAATGCCAGCGCCGGCAGCAGCAGCGGTGACATGAACAGGAGATCTGCCGCACGCACCCATTTCGAACGGCTGCGCGCCAACGCCAGCGAGGCGGCGGTGCCCAGCGCGACCGAAATCAGCGTCGTCCAGAACGCGATGACGAGGCTGTTCCACGCTGCGCGTTGCATCTGATCGGCGTCGATCAGCGCGAAGTACCAGCGCAGCGACAGGCCGGGCGGTGGGAAGCGCAGCGATTCAGACGATGTCAGCGACGTGATGAGCACGACGATGGTCGGCGCGACCAGGAAAATCATCGCGACGATCGTGAGGATGCCGAACGTCAGGCGTAGTGACAGCGCTTCCCAATCGAGGTTTGCTTTAGGCGCGGGCATAGGTCTCGCTCCGCCGTCCCAATGCGCCAAGGATGCCGACGATGACGAGCACGGCGATCATGAAGATCACCGAGATCGCCGCCGCGAACGGCCAGTTATTCGCGCCAACGGCCTGTTGGTAAATATGAAGCGGCATGTAGATAAGCCGCGCGCCGCCGATCAAAGTTTGCGTCACGAACGCTGTGATGCACGCCGTATAAGTGAGGATGCAGCCGGCCAGCACACCGGTTAGCGACAACGGGATCGTCACCTTCCACAGCGTGCGCCATTCGCCGGCGCCGAGCACGCGTGAGGCATCCGACAGGTTCTGGTCGATCTTCGACATCACGGTAAGGATCGGCAGCACCATCAGCGGCATCTGCACCTGGGCCAGCACCATGATGACGCCGGTTTCGGTGTAGAGCAGCTTGAGCGGCTCGTTCGCGCCGAGACCCATCCAGATCTGGTTGATGACGCCCTGACGGCCGAGGATGACGATCCACGCGAAGGTGCGTACCACCACGCTGGTGAGGATCGGCATGATGACAAGGAAGACGATAATGCTTTGCAGCCGCGCGCCGGAGCGCACGCAGAACCACGCGATCGGATAGCCGAAGGCGAGGCAAACCAGCGTCGCCTTCACGCCGAGCAGCAGCGTCTGCCAAAGGATCGAGTAGTGGTAAGGGTCGGAGAAGAACGTCAGGTAGTTCTTGAATGTCAACGTTCGCATTGCGGTTTCGCCTGCCAGCGACAGCGCGATCAGCACGCAGAGCGGCGCCACGAAAAACGCGACGAAAAGGGCGGCGAGCGGCAGCACCAGGGGTGAGTCGCCCGCGGCCTTCATCGTCAGACCTTGATCTCGCGGTTGAAGCGCTCGATCAGTGCACCGCGCTGCGGGTTGAGCTTGGCCCAGTCGAAACCGCGTACCTTGCTGAGATCGTCTTTGGTCTTGGCGAGCGACGTCGTGATTGCGCCAGCCAGCTCGACCTTCGACGACGTCGGGATGACGTCATAGGGCGGCTTGAGCAATTGCGACTGGATCGCCGGGTCGAGATGCATGTCGATATATTTGACCGCGAGGTCCGGCTCGGCTGCGTTGGCGACGAGATGGAGGCTCGTCTCCCAGCCAGCAGCGCCGCTCGCCGGAATGGCGAATTCGACCGGCACGTCCTTGGCCTTCAACGTCTGCACGAAGTTGAAGTTGTAGGGCGCGATGTCGATCTGTTCTTGCTGCCAGAGCGTGGCGAACGCGCCAAGATTGGCGCCGATTGCGCCGACGTTCGGCAGTAATTCTTTCAGCGCCTTGAAGGCCGGATCGAAATTGTCCTCGGTGCCGCCCTTGATGCGGTTCAGTTCGGCAAGGAAGGCGATGCCGAGTTGCGAGTTTAGGGCGGTGAGGCCAACGCGACCCTTGTATTTCGGGTCGTATAGATCGTCCCAGCTTTTCGGCGCGGTCGCGATCTTTTTCGGGTTGTAGCCGATGCCGATCACTTGCATGGTGATCTTCGGGCCCCACTTATCCTGGAATTTCGGCAGCAGCGTACCGAAGTTGGGCGACCGCGCCGCCGGATATTCGACGATCAAGCCTTCCTTCGCGGCGTCGAGCACTTGCGGCGTATCGAAGAACGCGACGTCAAAGGGCGGCTTGTTGCCTTTCGCTGCGGTCAGGCGCGCGACCTGGTCGGTGCCGAGCACGATCGACTGCGTGACAGACGCGCCGGTCGCCGCCTTGAACGCGGGACCGACCACCTTGCTGTCGGCTTCGTTCCAGGTGCCGGGGAAGGTCGCGGCAACGAGGGTGGCGGATTGCCCGCGCAGTATCGAAGGCATCGCCACGCCGGTGGCGAGCGCGGCGGTGCCTGTCAGCACGTGGCGTCGGTTGATGGGACGGTTCATGGCATTCTCCTGTTTGATCACGAGGCGGGAAAGACATGGCAGGCGTCCGGCGACGTCGGCGCGACATGGACGGTCTCGCCGGTGCGGCGCATGGCAACCCGGCCTTCGCGCGGTTCGCTGACTTTCAGCGACACGCCGGCCGGCACCTCGATGTCGTAGACGACGTGCGAGCCGAGTGGCATCACGGCCTTGACCGTGCCCACCAATCCGGCGGATGGCACGACGTGCAACTGCTCCGGCCGGATCGAGACGACGACCTTGCTGGAATCGATGTAGCCAGGCGTCTTTGGCACATCGAGCGACGAGCCGCCGGCGAATGTCACCTTGGCCTTGTTACCGACGCAGAAATATTCGCCGGGAATCGCATTGGTTGTGCCGACAAACTGGTTGACGAACAAAGTCTGCGGCTTGTCGTAGATTTCGGTCGGCGGCGACACCTGCTCGATTCGCCCGCGGGACATTACCGCGATCCGGTCAGCCATCGAGAGCGCCTCTTCCTGATCGTGCGTCACCAGAATGGTGGTGACGCCGGCTTCGCGCACCAGCCGCTTGACCTCGATCTGCATGTCGAGCCGCAAATTCTTGTCGAGTGCGCCAAATGGCTCGTCGAGCAGCAGCACTTTCGGATCGATCGCGAGACAGCGTGCCAGCGCAATGCGCTGTTGCTGACCACCCGATAATTGCCGCGGTTTGCGCTCGGCAAACTCTGTCATGTGGACGAGCGCCAACATTTCGGCGACGCGCGGTTTGATTTTTTCCGCTGGCCACTTGTGAGCCTGCAAACCGTAGGCGACGTTGTCAGCCACGGTCATGTGCGGAAACAGCGCGTAGTTCTGGAATACGATGCCGACGCCCCGCTGGCTCGGTGACAAATGATCGACCGGTTGGCCGTCGAACAGGACACTGCCTTCCGTCTGCCGGATAAAGCCCGAAACGATGCGGAGCAGTGTCGATTTCCCACAGCCTGAGGGGCCGAGCAGGGCCACCATCTCCCCACCGGCGACATCGAGGTTGATGTCGCTGACGGCAACGTAGTCGTTGAAGCGCTGCGTGATGTTGTCGAGCTGAAGTCGATGACCACGGAGCGCCATCGATCAACTCCCGCGATACGTGGTGTAGCCCCACGGCGTGCACAGAAGCGGCACGTGGTAGTGCAGGGTGGGATCGGCGATTCCGATCTGGATCGGGACGACGTCGAGAAACGGTGGGTCGGACAGAGCGGCGCCAGACTTGCGGAAGTAGTCGCCGATATGAAATTCGATCCGGTAGCGCCCGGCTTTCAGGTCCGCGCCTTCGAGCAACGGTTTGTCGGTGCGGCCGTCGGCGTTGGTCGCGTTGGACTTAATAGGTGACCACGCGTCGCCCTTTAAGCCGAAAAGTTCGATTTTGACCGAGGCCGCAGGGCGGCCGATCGCGGTGTCGAGAACATGGGTCGAAAGACGGCCCATGCTACGAAGTCCTCGTACTCAAGTGTCGCGACATCACGCGCCCCACAACGACCAAAACTGTATACAAGATTTGCGCGGCGCAATAGCGCAAAAAGCGAGCATTTATTGCCCGATTTGACGTCATGTGACGTATCGCATGACGTCCAGAAAATCTTGTATACGCTTAGGACCGATGCCCCGCAGACGCCGTAAGCCATCCAGTGCTGCGATATCGACCGAAGTGATCGTTCACCGGATCACGGAGGCCGTGCTGGAACAGCGCTTGCCGCTCGGCGCGAAGCTCGCGGAGGAAAAGCTATGCAAGATTTTCGGCGTGTCACGAACGAAGGTGCGGCAGGCGCTCAACCGTCTAGCCCAAAATCGCCTGGTAACGTTGCTGCCGCGTCGCGGTGCGTTCATTACGCGGCCGAGCCCGCGTGAGGCACAGCAAGTGTTCGACGCGCGCCGTGTGGTGGAGCGTGAAATCGTCGAACGTTTCGCGGAAAAGGCGACGTCTGAACATTTCGAGAAACTTGAAGCGCATCTCGCGGCGGAACGTCGAGCGATTGAGGCGGGAAACGTGCCGCTTCGCAACCGGTTGCTCGGCATGTTTCATGTCAGGATTGCCGAGTTCGCCGATAATGAGGTTCTAACCCAAATTCTTACCGGGCTGGTGTCACGTTCGTCGCTGGTGACATTGCTGTTTCAATCGAACCGCTCGGTGATTTGTTCGACCGACGAACACGCGGCGGTGCTAGACGCGCTGCGTAAGCGTGATGCGAAAAAGGCGGTCAGGTTGATGGACGAGCACCTCATCCACGTCGAGCGCGATCTTGCCAGGCTGCCGACGATCGGTGTGCAGGTCGATCTTGAGGCGGCGCTGTCGCTGCCGCGCACGCGCGCTAAGGTGGCCGCATGACCGCCGCCGGTATCGAGCGCAAACAGTCGAGTGCAGACTTGTATGGCCGGCGCATCATGGAACTGTCCGACTACCTGGCCCAGTGGTCGGAAACGCCGTCCGGCTTGACGTGCACTTATTTGTCGCAAGCGCATCGAGCCGTTGCGAATGCGCTGGCGAGCCTGATGAAGAAGGCTGGCCTCGAAACCCACATTGACGCGGTCGGTAATGTGATCGGTCGCTACAAATCGAAAAATGCGTTAGCGAAAACGGTCATTCTGGCGTCGCATTACGACACCGTGACCAATGCGGGAAAATACGACGGACGTCTCGGTATAGTGTCGGCGTTGGCGGTGGTCGAACAGGCCGCCCGCGCCGGCCGCGAGTTTCCGTTTCATATCGATGTAATGGCGTTTTCCGAAGAAGAGGGCGTCCGCTTCGGCACCTCCTATCTCGGCAGCAGCGCCATTGCCGGTCGCTTCGATCCGGAATTTCTTGGGCGGCGCGATGCCAAGGGCGTCTCCATGAGCGAGGCCCTGCGCGAGTCCGGCTTCGACCCGGACGCCATCGCGGGTCTCGCTTATGCGAAGAGTGACATCGCCTATTACCTGGAGCTTCACATCGAGCAAGGGCCTGTCTTATTCGAGTCTGATTTGCCAGTCGGTATCGTGACGGCCATCGCCGGCAATACGCGCTTCGCTGTGACGATTGAGGGCGAGGCCGGTCATGCGGGAACCGTGCCGATGCCTTACCGGCACGATGCGGCGGTGGCGGCAGCCGAAATCATTTTGTGCGTCGAGCAGCGCTGCAGCCGAACTGGCCTCGTTGGCACTGTAGGGCGGTTGAACGTGCCAGGCGGCGCGACCAACGTGGTTCCCGGCCGCTGCGAGTTGTCGCTCGACATCCGCTCGGGCACCGATTCGCTGCGCCACGCCGCAGTCGCGGATATTCTCGCCGACATGAAGGGCATTGCGCAGCGCCGCGGCGTGAAGATCGAGTTGGATGAGTTGCTTAACGCGGTTGCCGTGCCGTGTTCGGCAAAATTACAAGACGCGTTTGCAGCCTCCATCGAACGTACCGGTCTTCCGGTTTATCGCCTGCAAAGCGGGGCAGGGCACGACGCCGTCATGTTCGACAAGCTGACCGAGATCGGCATGCTGTTCGTCCGCTGCGGTAATGGCGGCGTCAGTCATTCGCCGCTCGAAACCATCACCGCTGCGGACGCCGATTTTGCAGCGCGTATTCTTTCCGACACGCTGGGACACTTGACGGTTTGAGGAAACACCCATGGATAAGGTTCGTATCGTTTGCGGCTCATACAAGTTCGACGGCCATTTTGAAGCCGCGGCGGCGCCGAAGACCGTCGCCGTGTTCAAGAAGCTATTGCCTTACGAGAACAAGGTGATCCACGTGCGCTGGAGCGGTGAGGCGGTGTGGATCCCGCTTGGCGAGCACGACTTCGGTCTCTCTTATGAAAATCACACCAGCTATCCGGCGCCGGGTCAGATGATCGTCTATCCGGGCGGCATCAGCGAGACCGAGATTTTGCTCGCCTATGGCGGCGTGCGCTTCGCCAGCAAGATGGGACAACTGGCTGGCAACCATTTCATCACCATCGACTCGAATCTCGATAAGCTCGCAGAGATGTGCGAGTCGGTGTTGTGGGACGGCGCCAAGACTATCCGCATTGAAGCGGCGTAGCGCCTAGCCGATCGAGGAAATGAACTGCGTGAGTTCGGGCGTTTTTGGCGCAGCGAACAGAGCTTTGGGCGGCCCTTCCTCGTGCACCTTTCCCTGATGCATGAAGACGAGCTTGGTGCCGACGTCGCGGGCGAACCGCATCTCGTGGGTGACGAGAATGAGCGTCATGCCCTCTTTCGCCAGTCCTTCGACGACGCGCAGCACCTCGTTGACGAGTTCGGGGTCGAGCGCCGAGGTGATCTCGTCGCATAGTAA
>JAFAQJ010000460.1 GCA_019246455.1 Pseudolabrys sp. | reverse complement strand
GCGGCTGATCGCCCAGAAACTTCAGGATAGTTTGGGCCAGCCGTTTGTCGTCGAGAACCACCCGGGCGCCGGCGGCAATATCGGCATGGCGCTGGTCGCCAGCGCCTCTCCGGACGGCTACACGCTGCTGCTCGTGTCATCGAGCGTCGTCGTCAATCCGAGCCTCTACGAGAAAATGCCGTTCGACGTCTTCAAGGACCTCGCACCGGTCACGCTGGCGGGATCGAGCCCGAACGTGCTGATCGTACATCCTTCGGTGCCGGCAAAAACCGTGAAGGAACTCGCCGATTACATCCATGCCAATCCGGGCAAGATGAACTTTGCGACGCCAGGTTTCGGCACCACCGCAAGCCTCGCCGCCGAAAGCTTCAAATACGCCATGAAGCTCGACATCCAGCCGGTGCCGTTCAACGGTGCCGGCCCCGCACTCAACGCCGTCATCGCGGGGCAGGTGCCGATCGGCGTGATGGCGCTGCCGCCGGTGACGCCGCATCTCAAAGCCGGCACGCTGCGTGCGCTCGCCTTCACCACCGAGAAGCGTGTCGCGATCGCGCCCGACGTGCCGACCATGGCAGAGGCCGGCGTTCCGGGCGATCAGGTCTCCGACGTGATGCAGGGCGTGTTCGCACCCGGCAGCACGCCAAAGCCAATCATCGATCTGTTGCAAACCGAGATCGCCAAGGCGATCGCAATGCCCGACGTCAAAGCCAAGCTCGATGCGCTCGGCTTCGATGCGATTGCCGACAAACCGGACCACTTCGCCGCGCGCATCAAAGCTGAGGTGCCGAAATGGGCGAAGGTGATTGAAACCGCGAAGATCGCGAAGGTGAAGTGACCGCTAGCGCTTGACCCCGGTGCCACCGCGGTTCCAGCCCCGCGCGCCCTCGCCGTAGACCTCGTGACCGCTTGGCGTCACCACCACCGTGTCCTCGAGCTTGATGAAGCCGCGGCTCGGATGCATCAGCGTGGTCTCGACCGATACCACCATGCCTGGTTCGAGCGGATTATGCCGGTGCTCGGCCGGATAGGGCGCGGCGCGGTTCGCCATGCGTGGCGCCTCATGGCTCACCAGACCCATGCCGTGCGCCAGGAATTCCATGTGGTTGTGATGCTTTGATTTCTGCTTCAGTGGCTCGGCGGCATCGTAAATCGCCTGCCCCGGCACGCCGGGCTTCACCGCCTTGAACGCCGCCTTCTGGATCGTATCGATTTCGGCCAAAAGGTCCTGCAATTCGTTATCCGGTTCGCCGTGGATCGCCATGCGGCAGATATCGCCGATATAGCCCTGATAGTTGCCGCCCGAGTCGAGCGAGAGGGTCTCGCCCTTGCCCCACACCTGCTCGGACGGGGCGCGGTTGAGGTTCGTGCCGGCGGTGATGAGGCAATATTCGAACGTCAGTCCGCGCTTGACCTCCTCGACCCGCATCGCGTCGACCAGTTCGCGTTTGGTCACGCCGGGCCCGTGACCGGCGATCACCGTCTGCATCGATTCGATCACCATGTCGGAGGCGTATTTCAGCTTCTTGAGCTCCTCCGGCGACTTGATGGCGCGCTGGCGGTCGAGCACCAGCGACGCATCGACCAATTCGGCATCGGGAAACGCTGCGCGTAGCACCATCGCCGCGTCATACGGCAGGAAGCCGAATTCGGCGCCGACACGCTTGGGTTTGATCCCGTGCGTCTTCGCCAGCTCGATCGCCTTGTTGATCGCGTCGATCGTGCCGTTTGAGACCGTCGCGGTTTCCGGCGTCCAGAGCGGATGCACGTCGTGCTGATACTTTTCGAGGCGATGCCCAACATATATCGCCTTGTCGGCGGCGCCTTTAGCGTAGACCAGCACCGGCAGATACCGCGAGACGCTCATCGCATCCATGTAGTCGAAGAAATCAGCGCGATGCCCGCCGAGCAGATACTGCGCATTGTGTTTCGACGTCACGAAGATCACGTCGATATGCTCGGCGTCCATCAGACGGTCGAGACGTGCGTTGTCGAAGGGGATAGCGAGACCGGAGCGCGGCGCAGGTGTCAGCATGTGAAATTCCCGGACGATGTTTGGATGAGGCTAGTCCTCCCACCCCTGTCTCCGCAACGGCCCTGCTTGCGATGACCAATTGGGACCGGCATTCTTCCTCGAACAATAACAAAGGCATTTGTCGGGAGGATCGCGATGAAACTGACCGTCCGGGTCTTCGCCTGCCTGCTGGCCTCGTTCGCAGGCTCGGCCTTTGCCGCCGGTCCTGGCGGCTATCCCGCTAGACCCGTCAAGATCGTGGTGCCGTTCGCGCCAGCCGGCCCGACCGACGTCATGGCGCGCCTGATCGCGCAGAAACTTTCTGAATCCTTAGGCCAGCAATTTTTCGTCGAAAATCACGCCGGCGCCGGCGGCAATATCGGCATGACGTTGGTCGCGAAGTCGACGCCGGATGGCTACACGCTGCTGGTCGCGTCATCGAGCTATGTCGTCAATCCGAGCCTCTACGCCAACAATCCTTACGACCCCTACAAGGATTTCGCGCCGATCACCCTCGCGGCCGCGTCGCCGAACATACTGGTAGTCAACCCCGACGTGCCGGCCAAGTCGGTGAAAGAACTCATCGACCTGATGAAATCCAACCCCGGCAAATACAGCGTCGCCAATCCCGGCATCGGCACGACGCCACAACTCGCTGCGGAACTGTTCAAGCTGACCTACAAGCTCGACCAATCGAGCGTGCCGTTCGGCGGTGCCGGCCCCGCGATTCAGTCGGCGGTCGCGGGACACACCCCGGTCGCCTTCAGCGCGTTGCCACCGACCGCGCCTCAGGTGGCGGGCGGCAAGCTGCGCGCGCTCGCCGTGACGTCGAACAAGCGTTCCAGCGCATTGCCCGATGTGCCGACGATGGAAGAAGCTGGCGCCAAGGGCCAGCAATCCGAGACGATGCAGGGCATTTTCGCGCCCGCAGAAACGCCGAAGGATCTCGTCACCTTTCTCAACGCCGAAATTGCCAAGGTTATGGCAATGCCCGACGTAAAGAAGAAGTGCGACGAATTGGGCTTCGACATCGTCGCCGACAAGCCCGACCAGTTCGCGGCCTATATCAAGAGCGAAGTCGACAAATGGGCGAAGGTCATCACCGACGCCAAGATCGAGAAGATAAAGTAAGTGCGCATTGTCGACATTCGCGAAACGTCTGTCGCTCTGAAGTCGGATCTGAAGAATTCCAGCATCGACTTCTCGGAAATGACGACATCGGTGGTCGCCGTCATCACCGACGTGATGCGCGGCGGCAGGCCCATCTGCGGCTTCGCCTTCAACTCGACCGGGCGTTACGCCTGCGGCGGGCAGATGCGTGCCCGCTTCATCCCGCGCATTCTGAAAGCGCCGCAAGACGCTTTGCTCAACGCGGCTGGTGACAATTTCGAAGCCGAAAAAATCCTCGCCGTAATGATGAAGAATGAGAAGTCCGGCGGGCACAGCGAGCGCTCGGTCGGCATCGGCACGATCGAGGTCGCGGTGTGGGACGCCATTGCCAAGATTGAGGGCAAGCCGCTGCATCGTGTGCTCGCCGAGCGCTACAACGGTGGCAAGATCGCCGACAAGGTGTTCTGCTATGTCGGCGGCGGCTGGTACGCGCCCGGCAAGACCACGCGCGACCTGCAGGACGA
>JAFAQJ010000458.1 GCA_019246455.1 Pseudolabrys sp. | reverse complement strand
TCGATCGGCGGCCTGTTCGCCGGGCTCGCGCTGATTCGCAATCTCGGCTGATTATTCCATCGGCCGCATGCCGAGCTTGCCGAGTAGTGCCATGTCTTTGTCGCGGTTCGGGTTCGGCGTGGTGAGGAGCTTGGGGCCGTAGAAGATTGAATTGGCGCCGGCGAGGAAACAGAGCGCCTGGGTTTCCTCGCTCATGTCCTCGCGGCCGGCCGACAGTCGCACCACCGATGCCGGCATGGTGATGCGAGCGACTGCAATCGTGCGGACGAAATCGAGCGGCTCGAGCTTCCCGCTGTGGCCGAGCGGCGTGCCTTCAACCTGCATCAGCAGGTTGATCGGCACGCTCTCCGGATGAACGGGTAAGCTCGCCAGCGCCGCGATCATGCCCACACGATCTTCGGCGCTCTCCCCCATACCAATAATCCCACCACAACAAACATGGATCCCGGCGTCGCGCACGTATTCGAGCGTGTCGAGGCGGTCCTGATAGGTACGGGTCGTGATGATCTGTCCGTAATATTCCGGCGAGGTATCGAGATTGTGGTTGTAGTAGTCGAGGCCGGAATCTTTGAGCCTTTTGGCTTGAGCGCCGGTCAGCATGCCGAGCGTCACGCAGGTCTCGAGACCCATCGCCTTGACGCCCTCGACCATGGCGCAAACCTTTTCGAGATCGCGCTCGTTGGGTGAGCGCCAGGCCGCGCCCATACAGAAGCGCGACGCGCCGCTGTCCTTGGCCGCCTTCGCCTCGCGCAAGACGGCGTCGAGCGGCATCAGCTTCTCGGCCTTGATACCGGTGTCGTATTTCACTGACTGCGAGCAATAGCCGCAGTCCTCCGGGCAGCCGCCGGTCTTGATCGACAGCAGCGTCGAGATTTGGACCTCGGTCGGGTCGAAATGGGCACGGTGGGTTTCCTGCGCGCGGAACATCAATTCCGGAAACGGCAGCGCAAACAGCGCGCGGATTTCCTCGCGTGTCCAATCGTGGCGGACGACGGCAGGATTAGACGGCGGCGCGAACGGCATCTCTGCAAGTGACATGAATATCCTCGTGTGCAGGCAGCATAATCGCTCGCGGCGTTTGAAACTACCTCATCGCCGCGGCGATATTGCCACCATCCACCGTCAGCACGGCACCGGTGCTCTTTCGCGCCAGCGCCAGCACGACAAAGGCATCCGCCACATCTTCCGCGCGTACCTCGCGGCCGAGCAGGTTGCCGGCCATGTAGTCATGCTCGGAGACGCCTCGTGCCTTGGCGCGCGACCTGACGAAATCGTCGGTGAGCAGCCCGGAACGGATGCGATCCGCATTGACGGCGTTCGAGGTGATGCCCTCGTCGCCGTAATCGACCGCATATTGGCGCATCAGCGCCAGGGTCGCAGCTTTTGGAAGCCCGTAGGGCCCAAAATCTGGCCCCGGATTGACCGCTTGCTTCGACACATTGAACAACAGCGAGCCCCCGGTGCCTTGCATGCGCATAATGCGCACCGCGGCTTGCGCGGCGTTCTGGTGGGCGAAGAAATTCAATTCGAAGCTCTTGCGCAGGATGTCATCGCTCACACTGCCGATGCGGCCCTGCCAAGCCGCTCCAGCATTGGACACGAGAATGTCGAGACCGCCATAGGCACCAACGACTTTGGCAAACGCCGCATCGATCGATTTGCGGTCAGTCACGTCACATGCCACGCCAAGTCCACCGATTTTCTTCGCAGCAGTAGTAACTTTGTCGGCATGCAGATCGAGCAGCGCGACTTCGGCGCCCTGCGCACGCAGAGCCGTGCCGATCGCGGCGCCGATTGTACCGGCGCCACCCGTGACAATCGCAATCTGGCCCTGCAGCGTTTTGTCCTTGCGGCCGGCAAGCTTAGCTTGCTCGAGCGACCAATATTCCATGTCGAACTGCTGGCGATCGGTGAGGCTCTCGAAACCGCCACCCCTCTCCGCCGCCGCCGTCACCTCGATGCAAGTTTCTGCGACATCGGCGGCAATAGCCGCGTCCTTCGCGCTGGTGCCGACGCCGAACAGGCCGACGCCGGGAACGAGAACGACTCGCGGCGCGGGGTCGAGCGGCTTCTTCTTGGGACGCGCTTTGGCGTTGTGGCGAGCAAAGTAGCGCCGGTAATTGTTCTCGTATTTCTCGATCGCCTTGCGCGCGGCTTTGGCAAAAGTCTCAAGCTCTCCCACGTCCGGCGCGGGTAAAATGAACGGCTTCGGTTTGGTGCGGATGACATGGTCTGGCGTCACCGGACCACGCTGGCTATATCGCGCGAGATCGCGACCATTAACGTAGGCGAGCACGTCATCGCCGGCACGATGGTCGAGCACAAAACGCGTGTAGCGACCCTCATTGCGATCAAGCGGCAACGCCAGCAGACCGCGAATGATCGGGGCAATATCAGTAGCGGACGCTAGTCGTTTGGGGATTTTCGCCGTCTCGACGCGCCTGCCACGCTCTCGCGCGATATATCGTTCGGCGCGCGATACCAGAGCGATCATGCGGCCATAGGCCTCGCGCGCGGTCGCGCCGAAACTGAAAATGCCGTGCTTGTGCAGCACCAGCCCTTCGACTTTGGGATTGGCATCGAACACCGTCTTGCAGGCGATAGCGAGATCAAAACCGGGCATCACGTAAGGCACCACCGCGACGCGCCCGCCATAGACCTTGCGGCACAGTTCGACGCCATTAGCGCGATCGCACAGTGCGAGCACCGCATTGGCATGAGTATGGTCGATGAACTTGCGTGGAATGAACGCATGCAGCAGCGTCTCGACCGACGGCGTCGGCGCGTTCGGATCGATCAGATTGCCACGCTGGAGCGCGACCATGTCTTCATCGCTCAACGACTTGAGCGTGGCGAGCCTGAGAAGCGGCGCCAGCCGCACCGCCGGCAAGCCCGGCGGCTCGATTGTCGCCATATCCCAGCCGGAACCCTTGACGCACAGCACTTCAATTGAAGTGCCGGTCGCGTCCTTCACCGTTGTTTTGACCGACGTATTGCCGCCGCCATGCTGAACGAGGCGCGGCTCGCCGCCGAGGAGCCGCGTCGTATAGGTACGCAAGGCCAAATCTTCGTTAGCGCCCTGCTTAGCGTAACGTTTAACCGCCGTCCGTGCGTCGCGATCAGACCAGAGACTTCGCACGCGGTTGCTCATTTTTGGTCTTGCCGAATTCCGGGAACAGGCGGCTCAGCCCCGCGGCGGAGGCATCACAGATGCCGCGCTCAGTGATCAGAGCGGTGACAAAATGCGCCGGCGTCACGTCGAAGGCATAGTTCGCCATCGCGCTGCCTTGCGGCGCGATATCGACCTCGACGACCTCGCCGCTCGCATTGCGACCGCTGATGTGCGACAGCTCCTCGCCGCCACGTTGCTCAATGGGAATCTCCGCGATGCCGTCGCGCAACGTCCAGTCGATCGATGGGGACGGCGCCGCGACATAGAACGGCACGCCATTGTCCTTCGCGGCCAGCGCCTTCAAATAAGTGCCGATTTTGTTACAGACGTCACCTTGGGACGTCGTGCGGTCGGTACCGACAATGGCTAAATCGACCATGCCGTGCTGCATCAGATGCCCGCCGACATTGTCCGCAATCACGGTATGCGGGACGCCGTGCCGGCCGAGCTCCCAGGCCGTCAGGCTCATGCCCTGGTTGCGTGGGCGCGTCTCATCGACCCATACATGGAGATTTAGACCTGCGTCGTGCGCCTTGTAGACCG
>JAFAQJ010000455.1 GCA_019246455.1 Pseudolabrys sp. | reverse complement strand
GGGATTCTGCTCGTACCGGGAATGAAGATCTTCGACGTAATCGGCGTTGCCGCCATACAGGAATGAAGTGTGGGCGAAAGCGGCGTTGGCATCCTGGCGAGTCATTGGGACATCCGTGGCGAACCGGGTACGGCCGGGAATAAGCTGTTGCGCCACCCCGGCGGATGGCGGGCTAACCCGGGCGAATCCGATCTTTAAACGTATTTAAGACGCTTGTAAGTCGCCGAAAGGCCTAAAAATGAATTAGGATTCATTCTGGCCGAAAGAAAACCCGACGATAAGGCCGGGCATGGCTCAGCTCCTTGGGCCGCTTTGGCTCAGCCTAAATTCAGGACTTGAGCACCTCGGCCAGGGTTTTGCCGAGCCGGGCCGGCGACGGCGACACCTTAATGCCGGCCGATTCCATCGCCGCGATCTTGCTCTCCGCATCGCCCTTCCCGCCGGAAATGATCGCGCCAGCATGGCCCATGCGCCGCCCTGGCGGCGCCGTGCGGCCGGCGATGAAACCCACCATCGGCTTCTTGCGCCCGCGCTTAGCCTCGTCCTTGAGAAACTGCGCCGCATCTTCCTCGGCCGAGCCGCCGATCTCGCCGATCATCACGATCGACTTGGTTTTCTCGTCGGCCAAAAACATCTCGAGCATGTCGATGAATTCCGTGCCCTTGACCGGGTCGCCGCCGATACCGACCGCCGTGGTCTGGCCCAAACCTTCGCGCGTCGTCTGGAATACGGCCTCGTAGGTCAGTGTGCCGGAGCGCGACACGATACCGACCGAACCTTGCTTGAAGATGTTGCCCGGCATGATGCCGATCTTGCATTCGCCGGCGGTCATCACACCGGGGCAATTCGGCCCGATCAGGCGCGACTTCGAACCGCACAATGAGCGCTTCACCTTCACCATGTGCGAGACGGGAATGCCTTCCGTAATGCACACGATCAGCGAGATTTCCGCCTCGATCGCTTCGGCAATCGCGTCCGCGGCCCCAGCGGGGGGCACGTAGATCACGCTCGCGTCGGCGCCGGTCTTTCCCTTAGCCTCGAGCACGGTGTCGAATACCGGCAGGTTGATATGTTTTGAGCCGCCTTTGCCCGGCGACACGCCGCCGACCATCTTTGTGCCATAGGCGACCGCTTGCTCGGAATGGAAGGTGCCGTTCTTGCCGGTGAGGCCCTGGCAGATCACCTTGGTGCTCTTGTCGATCAAAATGGACATCAGGCGGCGTCCTTCACAGCCTTGACGATCTTCTGCGCGGCGTCGTCGAGATCGTCGGCCGACGTCACGTTGAGCTTGGACTCGGCGATGATCTTTTTGCCGAGGTCAACGTTCGTACCTTCGAGCCGCACCACCAGCGGCACCTTCAAGCCGACCTCCTTCACCGCCGCGACCACACCCTCGGCGATCACGTCGCACTTCATGATCCCGCCGAAGATGTTGACCAGAATGCCCTTCACATTTGGATCCGAGGTGATGATCTTGAATGCGGCCGCGACCTTGTCCTTGGTCGCCGAGCCACCGACGTCGAGAAAGTTCGCCGGCGCCATGCCGTAGAGCTTGATGATGTCCATCGTCGCCATCGCCAGCCCGGCGCCGTTGACCATGCAGCCGATCGAGCCGTCGAGCGCAATATAATTGAGATCGAACTTCGAGGCCTCGATCTCTTTGGCGTCCTCCTCGGTCTCGTCGCGCAACGCGGCGAGCTTCGGATGGAGAAACAGCGCGTTATTGTCGAAATCGACCTTGGCGTCGAGGCAGATCAGCTTTTTGTCTTTGGTGACGACGAGCGGATTGATCTCGAGCAGGCTCATGTCGCAATCGACAAAAGCCTTGTAGAGATTGGTCAGCAGCGGGCTCATCTGCTTGGTCAGGTCGGCGTCGAGCTTGAGCGCCTGCGCCACCGCGCGCACGTGGTGCGGACAGATGTTGGCGACCGGATCGACCGATATGGTTGCGATCTTCTCCGGCGTCTCGTGCGCGACTTCCTCGATGTTCATGCCGCCTTCGGTCGACACCACGATGGCGACGCGCGAGGTTTCGCGATCGACCAGCATCGACAGGTAGAATTCCTTGTCGATCGCCGAGCCTTCCTCGATGTAAAGGCGGTTGACCTGCTTGCCATGCGGCCCGGTCTGGTGCGTGACCAGGATCGAGCCAAGCAGGCGCTGCGACTCTTTCTTCACGTCGTCGACCGATTTGACGACTTTGACGCCGCCGGCTTTGCCGCGGCCGCCGGCATGGATTTGCGCCTTCACCACCCACACGGGGCCGCCAAGCTTGTTGGCGCCTTTCACGGCGTCATCGACGCTCATCGCCGGCTCGCCGCGCGGCACGGGCACGCCGAAGTCGCGCAGCACCTGCTTGGCCTGGTACTCGTGGATGTTCATATCGTCTCCCGGCTGACGTTTCTTATCCGAGGTTCGGCGCGATCTTTTTGCAAGCCTCGATCAGTCCCTTCACCGAAGCCGCCGATTTCTCGAACGCATCCTTCTCACCGCCGTTCAAGTCGATCTCGACGATGCGCTCGACACCCTTGGCGCCGATCACCACCGGCACGCCGACGTAGAGATTTGTCATGCCGTATTCGCCGTTGAGCCAGGCGGCGCAGGGCAGCACGCGCTTCTTGTCGAGCAAATAGCTCTCCGCCATCGCGATCGCGGAAGCTGCCGGCGCGTAGAACGCCGAGCCGGCCTTGAGCAGGTTGACGATCTCGGCGCCGCCATTAGCGGTGCGCTTGACGATCTCGTCGACGCGGGACTGCGTGGTCCAGCCCATCTTCACGAGATCGGGGAGCGGAATGCCGGCGACCGCCGAATAGCGCGGCAGTGGCACCATCGTGTCGCCGTGGCCGCCGAGCACGAAAGCGGTGACGTCCTCGACCGACACATTGAACTCGTCGGCGAGGAAATAACGGAAGCGCGCGCTATCGAGCACGCCCGCCATGCCGATCACCATCTGCGGCGGCAGGCCGGAATATTTCTGCAGCGCCCACACCATCGCATCGAGCGGGTTGGTGATACAGACAACGAAGGCATTCGGTGCGTACTTTTTGATGCCGGCGCCAACCTGCTCCATCACCTTTAAGTTGATGCCGAGCAAATCGTCGCGGCTCATGCCGGGCTTGCGCGGCACGCCAGCGGTGACAATGCACACGTCGGCGCCTTCGATCGCCTCGTAGGAATTGGTGCCGGACAACTTGCTGTCGAACTTGTTGACCGGCGAAGACTGCGCGATGTCGAGCGCTTTGCCCTGCGGGATGCCTTCCGCGACATCGAACAAAACGACGTCGCCGAGATGCTTGAGGCCGACGAGGTGAGCGAGGGTGCCGCCGATCTGGCCGGCACCGATCAACGCGATTTTCTTACGCGCCATGGTGGGAAAACTCTCGACTAGGGTTGTGAACCGGCGAATTGCGGCCCGGACGGCTTAACGGAGCTACCGCACAGCAGCAAGACGCAGGAACTCAACCCTCCCCAATCGTGTATACATTATACCAGCAGGCTCGGCGGCCGGAGTCCAGCATAAAACAGCGCATTCCAAAAGTCGGTTCGCGGCGCAGCAAAATGTTAGCGGCGGCGCCTGCTGGTCACAGGGCGCATTAGTTCGAGCTGGATCTGCTGAATCTCGGCGAGCCGTTCCCACTGCCGCGTCAGGATGTGGTCGATCTTTTCGTGCAGATGCCGGATCTCAAGCTCGGCCTTCAGATTTACCCGGTAGTCGTTTTCCGACCGCAACCGATCCTTCGACTCCTGGCGCTTCTGACTCATCATGATGATGGGCGCCTGGATCGCGGCGAGGCACGACAGCACTAGATTGAGCAAAATAAAGGGATAGGCGTCGAATTGCGCCGCGCCGGTCTCAACCACGTTGAAGGTCATCCACGCGAACAGGACGACTCCGAAGAAGATCAAGAACGCCCAACTGCCGCCGAAACTGGCGAGATGATCGGACAAGCGCTCGCCGAACGTACGCTGCGTTTCAAATTCCTTTTCGGTGTTCTCGGCCAGGGTTTCGTGATCGGCGAGGCTCTGCACCACGTCTTCCTCGAGCTTGGTCAGCTCGCCGCGCTCTTTGTGCAGGAGATCGGAGACATATTGCGCGCGATAGTCGTCGAGATCGTCGACGCATACGAAACCTTCACCCGGTAGGTCCGGATATTCTGCGCGCATCTTGTCGAGTACATTGGGGCGCACGACATCGAGCCGCGCCATGTCGCGCAACGCGAAACGCTTGCCGCAGATCACGCATGGGTGCCGCGCAGCGCGTTGCCGCCGTACTTTGGCAGCCATCTCCGGAAAAACCGCGGCAAGACCCGAGTCGACCGGCGCTTCAGCGGCGGACGTCTCGATCAAATTGTTGTCGTCGGATTTGGACTGGCGGGCCATCCCCAAGTCTCCGCTGTTGCATTGTGAACTATTTGCGCTGCCAACGCGCGGCGAGCAAATAAATTCGACGTTGCCGCCTCAGGTGTCGATTACACCCTCGGGCGTGATCGCGGCACGCGGACCGTGCGGGAGCGCGAGGTAGTCCTGCGAGCGCATCTCGAACAGCCGCGACGCCGTACGCTTGAATTCCAGCGCCTCATAGCCATCGTTTGCGGTATAGAGCTCCTCGGGCTCGGCATCCGCAGACGCGATGAGTTTCACCGCGTGATCGTAAAGCGTGTCGATCAGGATAATGAAGCGCTTGGCTTCGTTGCGCCGCTCGTAGCCCATCACCGGTACATGATCGAGCAAGATCGTGTGAAACTTGGATGCGACCTTCAGGTAGTCGGACGCAGCCAGCGGCGTGCCGCACAGTTCCTCGAATGAGAAGCGCGCCACCCCCATGGTGGCACGCGGTACGTGCACCGGGTGGCCCTTGACGGAGAGTTCCACCGGCGCGCCCTTGGCGCCGCCAGTCAGCGCCTTCCAGGTTTTATCAAGCGCTGCGGTCGCCTTGCCGTTGGCCGGCACATACCAGGCTTGGACACCACTGAGTTTCTCCAGCCGGAAATCGGTGCGGGCTTCCAGTTTCACGACGTCGCAATGCTGCTCCAGCATCGCGATGAACGGAAGAAACAGCGCACGGTTGAGACCATCCTTGTAGAGATCTTGCGGCGGCAAGTTGGAGGTCGCCACCAGCACCACGCCCAATTCGAACAACTGGGCGAACAGCCGGCCAAGGATCATGGCATCGGCGATGTCGGTAACGTGGAATTCGTCGAAGCACAGCAGCCAGGATTCCTCGGCGATCGCCGTAGCGGCGCGATGGATCGGGTCAAGGTCGCCCGTGTTGTCCTGACGGAAAGCGTGAATGCGATCATGAACGTCGGCCATGAATTCATGGAAATGCGCACGGCGCTTGCGCACCACGGCACTGGTCTCGAAGAACAGATCCATGATCATCGTCTTGCCGCGGCCGACGTCGCCGTAGATGTAGAGCCCGCGCCGCGGCTCGCTGCTTTGTGGCCGCCCCGCCATCAGCCAACCGAGCGGCGATGACTTGCGGCGTTCGCGGTAGAGCGCGAGCTTCGCCTCGAGCTGCGCTAGCCGCTCGACCAACGTGGCCTGCGCCGGGTCGGCTTCGATCTCGCCGGAAGCGATCAGCGCGGCGTAACGCGCACGGAATTGGGCAGGCATTGCGGGAAATATCTCGACCGGATGGTCAGAGCTAGGACCAATTGTGCGGCCTGTAAATCAACCGCTGGACCGGCGCTTTCGCCGTCGATTGCTTGGTGGGACCTCAAATTAACTATCTGAAAGTCATGCGTTTTTGCGCACAAGACCTGCAGCATGAAATTCGATTCGTATTTTTGCTGCAATGCACCATATATCATGTCCGAACCTAAAACGCGATTCGCGTGGCCGCACGAGGTGAACTGACGATGCAAGAACTGCTTCCCGACAATGGCAGCGTCCGCAAGCTCTGGCTCGGCGAGACCGAAGCCTATGCCTCGCATCTGCTGCGGCTCGACAACGAGAGCCGCCGGCGCCGCTTTAGCGGAGCTATGTCAGACGAGCTCATCCGCCGCCATGCCGCTTCAGCGACCGGGCTCGGCACCGTGGTCCACGGCTTCTTCGTCGATGGCGTGTTGCGCGGCAGCGCCGAACTGCGAGTCTATCAGCCTGGCGAGGCCGAGGCCGCCTTCTCGATCGAACTGCCGTGGCAGAGCCACGGTGTCGGTTCGGCGCTTCTGGAGCGCACCTTGCTCTCGGCGCGCAATCGCGGCGTCAAGCGCCTGCGCATGCATTGCCTCGCCGACAACCAGCGCATGCAGCAGCTCGCCCGCAAGTTCGCCGCCGATCTGCACTTCGATTTCGGCAGCGTCATCGGCGAGGTCGATCCGCCGCGCTCTACCGCGCTGTCGCTGACCCGCGAGATCATGGAAGACGCCCACGGCGTCGCCCACGCGATCTTCGAGGCTCAGGCACGGTTGATGAAGTCGGCTTAGGCCGCGGCTACCGCCGTCAGCGGATAGCTCGCCTCGACCACATAGGGCCCGCCGCCGGTCGATTCCCGCGACGAGAACAAGACGAAGCGCGACACCTTGACCGGGATCGACGGGAAATAGCCGCGCGCCGACAGGTAGTCGGCGACGTCGCGGTGCGCCACGTCGCGCAATCGGGCCAACGTGATATGCGGTGTGTATTTGCGACCCTCAGGCTCGAGCCCGATCCGCTGCATCATGCGCTCCTGCTCGGCCTGCGCTTCCAGCAAGGCCGGCGACGGTGTAACGGTCGCGACGATCGCGCGCGGGATCTTGCTGCCGAATGAGGTGATGCCGTCGATGCGCAATTCGAACGCGTTGCGTTTTACGCGGCCGAGCATGGATTCCACTTCATGCGCGACGGAATCGTCGACGTCGCCGATGAAGCGCAGCGTCACGTGATAATTTTCCGGATCGATCCAGCGCGCGCCCGGGAGACCGCCCCGCGCCATCGACAACGTCTGCGCGACGTCGGGCGGGATTTCGAGGCCGGTGAAAAGCCTTGGCATGAGAACCTACTTTGGCAACCTACGGGTCTTGTCGCGGCACGCGCTACGAGGCGCGCGCGGTCCGCACGCGAGCGATCAGTTCTTCGACTTTCGGCAGGATGCGGGCGACGATGACGTCGACACCGTCGACAGTGGGGTGAAGTCCGTCGCGCTGATTGAGCTTCTCATCGGCAGCGACTCCG
>JAFAQJ010000113.1 GCA_019246455.1 Pseudolabrys sp. | reverse complement strand
ACGGTGTTCCTGCAGCGTTGGCGGGTATTCGCTGCCCGGCGGGGTCGCAAAGCAATAGCCGAAGCGCGCGCGCAGGATCTCGGAGGTCGTCGCGTCCATATAGATGTCGACCCTGCGGCGGGCGTGGACGAACAAGCCGCGCAGATCGTCGATGCCATGGGTGTGGTCGGCATGTTCGTGGGTAATCAGCGCGGCATCGATATGGTCGATTTCGGCCTGGACGAGTTGCTGGCGCAGATCGGGCGAACAATCGACCAGAACCCGCGTGACACCATTCGGCCCGTGCCGTTCGACCAGCAACGAACAGCGTAGCCGCCGATTCTTCGGGTTATTCGGATCGCATGCGCCCCAGCCCAGCGCGACGCGCGGCACTCCCATCGAAGAGCCGCAGCCCAAAATGGTAAATTTCAGCGTCATGCAGGGCGGGGTACTTTGTTGAACAACCGGAAGAAATTCGCGGTAGTCTGGCGTGCGACCTCGTCTTCGGAAACGCTGCGCGTTTGCGCCAAGATCTTGGCGGTCTCGACAACATAAGACGGCTCGCAGCGTTTGCCGCGGTATGGTAGCGGCGCCAGATATGGCGCGTCGGTTTCGACCAGAATACGGTCGACGGGCAGCTCGGCCGCGATGTCACGGAGATTTTGCGAATTCTTGAACGTCAGAATACCCGTGAACGACACATAGTGCCCCAGCGCGACGGCGCGCATCGCAAGATCACGCCCGCCGGTGAAACAATGTAGCACGGCCGGGAAGGCCCCCTTCCCGGTTTCCTCCTCCAGAATGCGCGCTGTGTCGTCATCGGCCTCGCGCGTATGGATCACGAGTGGCAGGCCTGTCTCGCGCGCGGCGGCGATATGAGTTCGAAAACCCCGCTCCTGCGCATCGCGTGGAGAATTGTCGTAATGATAATCAAGCCCCGCTTCGCCGATCGCTACGACTTTCGGGTTTTTCGTGCGCTCGATAATTCCGTTCGCATCAATATCCAGCTCTTCATCCGCATTGTGCGGATGGGTCCCGACTGAACAGAAGACGTCCGGAAACTGCTCTGCGATTGCTATGACTTGCGCATGACGTTTGATGCGGGTCGAAATCGTTACCATGCGGCCGATGCCGGCAGAGCGCGCCCGTCCGACGATGTCATCGAGATCATTGGTGAAATAATCAAGATGGCAATGGCTGTCGACTAGCATCCCTCAGGCCTTGCCTACTTCGGGCTCGACATAGCGTGGGAACACGCCAGATGGCGGCGGCAATTGGGTCCCCGGAGCAAGACGATGTGCCCCGCCCAGCATTGCGAACGATCGTTCGTTTTCAGGAACACCAAGTAGATCGAGCAGCTTGCCTGCCGACTGCGGCATTACAGGCTGCGCCAGGATGGCGACCTGCCGGATCACTTCGGCGGTGACGTAAAGCACGGTCGCTTGCTTGGCGGGATCGCTCTTGGCCAATGCCCACGGCGCCTCCCTGGCAAAATAACGATTGGCATCGGCGACGACTGACCAGACGTGATTGAGCATCTGATGCAGTTGCTGTGTCTTCATGTGGTCGCGCGCTTCCGCGATCATGCCGTCCGCAGCCGTGAGGATCGTCTTGTCATTGTCGGAGAACACGCCAGGTTTTGGTAGAATACCGCCCAATTGCTTACCAATCATGGACAGCGACCGCTGCGCCAGATTGCCAAGGTCGTTGGCGAGATCGGCGTTGATGCGGTTGACGATTGCCTCGTGACTGTAATTGCCATCCTGGCCGAACGGCACTTCGCGCAAGAAAAAGTAGCGTAGCTGATCGACACCGTAAGCATTGCTCAGCGTGAAAGGATCAATCACGTTGCCGACCGATTTCGACATCTTCTCGCCTCGATTGAACAAAAACCCATGCGAAAAGATACGCTTCGGCACTTCGATGCCGGCCGACATCAGGAAAGCCGGCCAGTAAACGGCATGAAAGCGCACAATATCCTTGCCGATAACGTGCAGGGCTGCCGGCCAATAGCGTTTGAACTTCTCGTCCTTGGTGTCGGGATAGCCGACCGCCGTGATGTAATTGGTGAGGGCGTCAACCCAGACATACATCACGTGCTTGGGCGCGCCGGGCACCGGCACACCCCAATTGAATGTCGTGCGTGAGATCGACAGATCCTTCAGTCCGCCAGCGACGAAGCTGGCGACTTCATTCAGACGTTCGCGCGGCAGCACGAAATCCGGCACACGTTTGTAGAGATCGAGCAACTTGTCCTGATAGGAAGACAACTTGAAGAAATAGCTCGCCTCCTCCACCCAATCGACCGGCGTCCCGGTCTTGGAGGCCACGCGAACTTTCTGCTCGTTGAGATGCGTCTCGTCCTCAGCGTAATACGCCTCGTCGCGCACCGAATACCAACCCGAATAATTAGACAG
This sequence comes from Pseudolabrys sp., assembly GCA_019246455.1. Classification (GTDB taxonomy): domain Bacteria; phylum Pseudomonadota; class Alphaproteobacteria; order Rhizobiales; family Xanthobacteraceae; genus Pseudolabrys. The sequence continues at coordinate 4,904 of JAFAQJ010000113.1, read as the reverse complement.
GTAGATGTCGCCATTCGCGGCCATCTTTTCCCAGATGCCGATCGACGACTTGTAATGGCGGTCTTCCGTGGTGCGGATGAAGTCGTCATTCGAGCAATTGAGCTTCTTCGCCATCGCCCGGAAGCTATCGACGTTACGATCGGCCAGAGCACGCGGTGTCATGCCTTCGCGGCTCGCCGTCTGCTGCATCTTCTGGCCGTGCTCATCAGTGCCGGTGAGGAAATACACGTCATAGCCATCGAGCCGCATGAAGCGCGCGATTGCGTCGGTCGCGATCACTTCATAGGCATGGCCAATATGCGGCGGGCCGTTCGGATAGGAAATCGCGGTGGTGATGTAAAAAGGCGATGCCATGTCGAAAATGCCGTTGGGGATGCGGTGGTATCAACCGCGCGCCGCCTCGGCAAGCAATCCGAACACGGCAAATACCAGCGGCTTGCGCTCCAGATTGTATTCCTCAACGTCATGCGCCGCGCCATTGATTTCATCCCACGCCTTAGCGACGCGAGCGAGCTGCGCCGTTCCCTGAGGCCCCGTTTCGATTCGGTCCGCTAGCCAGCCGTTGACCACGTCCATGAAGGTAGCGAGTGGCGCAGCGTCGCTGCCCCCGATCGCATCCCCCAACGCATGTAATCCACGGGGATCGGGATCCGGCAGCTGCGCGATGAGGTCGACAATGCGATGACGCAGCGCCACCGTATCCGGATCGATCAGTTCGATCGCTCGAGCCACGCTGCCGTTCGACGCTGCCGCGGCCGCGCCAGTCGCTGCGTCGATAGACGGAAGACCTAGGGCCGCGGCGGTCGCGTAAGCCACTTCATTTTGAGACAGCGGTCGCAGCAAAAGTTGTCGGCAGCGCGATCGAATGGTCGACATCACGCGACCCGGCGCATGGCTGACGAGGAACAAGATCGAACGTGGCGGAGGCTCCTCGACGAGCTTCAGTAGCGCGTTGGCACCAGCCGCGTTAAGTTCATCGACAGCGTCGACGATGGCGATGCGCCAACCACCCTCACCCGCCGTCGAGCCAAAGAACGACACCGAACGACGCACATCGTCGACCGCGATTTCGGTGCGCAATCTCCCTTTGTCGTTGAGCGTGCGCTCGAGAACAAGCAAATCAGGATGTGCCTCATTGGCGATGCGGCGCGAGGCGGGATGGTCTTCTGGAACGGCGAGCGAGGTGGCTTTCTGTACGTCCCTTGCCCTGGGATCGGGATGGGCCAAAATGAAGCGGGCAACGCGGTAAGCCAACGTTGCCTTGCCAATCCCCGGTTGGCCACCGATCAGCCAAGCATGCGGCATGCGACCGGATTGGTAGCTCGCAAGCAGGACTTGCTCTGCATCAGCGTGGCCGAAGAGTGTTTCCGTTTGCCGCGGGTGTGGCAGATCGCCGATTTCGATATCGGCCTCAGTCATGGCGTCACCGCCACGCCAGCTCGCGCTTGTGTGGGAGCCAGTCTTTGAGTGACGGCTTTCCAGATCGCATCGACCACCGCTGGCTTTGGCTTGCTGGCATCAATTAGAACGCAGCGTTCTGGATCAAGTTTGGCAAGAGTGGCGAAGGCCTTTCGCAAATGTTCGTGAAATTCCAGCGTCTCGGATTCGAAACGGTCGGCCTTGGCGCCGCCACGCCGTCGCGAGGCCCGAGCAAGGCCGGCGTCAGCAGGCACATCCATGACGAGAGTAAGGTCCGGCATCAATTCACCGACCGTCACGCGCTCAAGGCCACGGATCAATCGCGGGTCCACTTTGCCGAGCGCACCTTGATATACGCGGGTCGAGTCGACGAAACGATCGCAGATCACCCATTTGCCGTCGGCAAGTGCCGGCGCAATGGTATTGCGAACGTGATCGTCACGGGCCGCCGCAAACAAGATGGTTTCAGTTTCCGGGCCGAGCGGCTTGGCGGCGCCAGACAGCAGGATGTGGCGGATAATCTCGGCGCCGGGCGAGCCGCCGGGCTCGCGCGTCACGACCACGTCGATGCCCAATGAACGCAAACGGTCGGCGAGTAATGAAACGTGAGTCGACTTCCCGCTGCCTTCGCCGCCCTCAAAAGTGATGAAGCGTCCGGGCATGCGCTAAAGCTTCTGCGCTCCGGCACGAAAGACATTGATGACGAGTTCGGACATGCCATCGAGCGCGCGCTGCGGCATGCTGCCGCGCCCGACGCTTTCCGCGGCCTTGAGCGGTACCTGCAGCACCAGGTTGTCGTTGCGCCATACTTTGAGCGTGCCAATCGGTTTCCCTTCTTCGATCGGCGCCGACACCGGCCCGTTGTAGACGATGCGAGCGAGCAGACGGCCCGTGCCGTCTTTTGGAACCATCAAGCGCACCATGCCGCTCGCCACCAACGGCACGCGACCTCGATCGCCGGCGAAAACCTTGGCGTCGCCGACGGTTTGGCCTTCTGCGAACAGGATGCGCGTCTCGAAGGCGCGGAAGCCCCAATCCAGCAGCTTCTTTGCGTCGTTGGCGCGATCTTCGGGCGTCTTGGCACCATTGACCACCGCAATCAGCCGCAATCCGTTGCGCTGCGCCGAGCCGACCAAGCCATAACCCGCATCATTCGTGAAGCCGGTCTTCATGCCGTCGGCGCCATCGAATGACCCGAGCAAGGGATTGCGGTTCTGTTGACGAATTTTATTCCAGGCGAACTCGCGCTCACCGTAGAGTTTGTAGAATTCTGGATACGTATTGACGATGCTGCGCGCCAACATTGCGAGCTCACGCGACGTTACTTTAGTGCCTGGATCAGGCAGACCGTTCGAATTCGTGAAGACAGATTTAGTCAAACCGAGTTCGCGCGCGCGTAGCGTCAGCTTGGCCGCGAATTCCCTTTCGTTTCCCGAAAGGCCTTCGGCGAGCGCAATGCAAGCATCGTTTGCGGAAAGGATAATGACACCGTGGATAAGATCGTCGACGCTTATCTTGCTGTTCAGTTCGGCGAACATCGTTGAGCCGTGCGATGGGGCCCCGCCCTTCCGCCAGGCATTCTCGCTAACGCGAAACTCGTCGGTTAGATTGAGGCGGCCGGATTTGATCTCGTTGAAAACGTATTCGGCTGTCATCAACTTGGCGAGGCTTGCCGGAAAGATCAGCTCGTCGGCATTGCGCTCGAACAACACGCCGCCGTTCTCGGCGTCGATCAAGATCGCGTGCGGTGCCGTGATGTTGATCTCGTCTTTTTTGGGCTGAGAGGTCGCGGACTTCTGGGGAAAAGCGGCATTGGAGTTGAGCGCGAGGCTCAGCGTCGCCACTATCAAAAGCCGCGTCAGACCTACGATCCGGCCAAACATGGAAATCCCGCACAATTAGCGTCAAAACGCCCGAATTAAACTGCGAGACGTGGCGATGAATTGCGGCTCAGTAAAGGCCGCGACCGCTCATGTATCCCGCCGGAGCATCATACCGTGCGGGCGCGTACGCCGAAACCGGCGAGGTCAGACGTTCAGCGGCCTGTGAGTAGCTCGATTTGGCCGCAGAAGGCGGCGCAAGCTCGGCGCGCTGTACAGCACCGGCGCGGGAGTTGGCGGCAAGCTCAACCGTTGAGCCACGTTCCGGCTGCGGCGGTTCAGCCGACGTAGCAACCGCCTCGCCGAGATTATATGGCCGGCCTTGCGGCGGCGGCACGTCGCGTGCGACGCGGTTCATCGGACGCGAGTCGAACACCTCAGGTGAATAATCTTTGTCGGCAGAGGCAACCGCTACCGGGCTGCGGCCAGGCTTATCGCCTTCGCGCAACGTGGCCTCGAGCTTGCGATCGTCCGAACCGGCGAGTGGCGCTCGGCCGACATACTCAACACGGACACGGCCGAGCCCATGACCGTAGATGCCAAGTAGCTTCGCGCTCTTTACAGACAAGTCAATGATGCGATCCTTGGCGTAAGGACCGCGGTCGTTTATGCGCACAATCAGCGAGCGCTTGTTGGTGAGGTTCGTGACGCGGACATAAGACGGCATCGGTAACGTCGGATGTGCGGCCGAAATCGAATTCATGTCGAAGACTTCGCCGTTCGCGGTGTAACGGCCGTGGAAGTCATCACTGTAGAACGACGCAACACCCTCTTCGCGATAATTGATATTCTCTTCCGGTGTGTAGGTGCGGCCTGCCACGACATAGGGCTGACCGACCCGATAGACACCGCCACCCTTCGGCACCGGTTGACCGGGCTCCACGACTCGCGCCGAAGCCGACACACCGTATTTGGGATCGACTTTGCCGGACATGCCACCGGAGCAATTCGCCAAAAGCAGGCCAAATGTCGCGACCGCGGCTAGGCGCGCGCCGACCCCCGTCAAGCGTGATCCTGGAATTCGCCCCATCCCGAAATACTTGTCCCCATGCCGCGCAGGCCCCAGAGATTACAACTTCGCGGCAAAACCATGAAGTTCAGGTCAGTTCCGTGGTAAATAATTGGTTCCACAGGTATTTGACCTGCGTCATTGCCACAATTCATCCGGCAGGAGTGGTAAGTCGGAGCAACAGACGCCTATCTGGTGCTTGCAACCGACGCGACGTTCCCCCATTGGACTGGCGCGATGGAAGGGTGGCCGAGTGGTTTAAGGCACCGGTCTTGAAAACCGGCGTGCCCGCAAGGGTACCGTGAGTTCGAATCTCACCCCTTCCGCCAAGCACACTCCGCGTCAATCGGTGATGTTGAGCAACGGACCGCCAGACGTGCGGCAGGTCTTCTGACAATAGCGGTCGCAGGCATTGGTCCATTCCAGGCATTGGCCTTGGCTATCGATCTTCAAACAGGCGTTCTGCCCCCATGCACATTGCGCGCCGCATTCGCTCCAGCAAGCCCCCGACTCCCAGACCGTCTGCGCCCGTTCACCTCGCGGAAATGGCAGAACACGCACCGGCGATGCTATCAACGCGCGTGCCACCGTTCGAT